>CALMUC010000148.1 GCA_937872845.1 uncultured Lachnospiraceae bacterium
TCATTTAGATAAGGTTTTTTATGACAAAAAGACAGATTGCATATCTGCCTCATAATGCAGTATAATGGTAGTCAGACAGTTTTGGATATAAGAGATGATCTTGGAGCAACAATGAATGAATGCAGGGAAGTGACCGAAAAGTACCGCACAGGACGGAGTGCATATTTACGGATCGGACAGTTGTTTATGAGATTGTTTGCAGGACTATTATAGCAGAAAGAAGAGGTGTTCGATATGTGTACAGCAGCAACTTACAAAACAAAAGATTTTTATATGGGCAGAACGCTTGATTATGAATTTTCCTATGGGGAACAGATCACGATAACGCCAAGAAATTACGAATTTGATTTCCGGTTTGCCGGGAAGATAAAAAGCCATTATGCTTTGATCGGAATGGCATTTGTTGCAGGAGGTTATCCGCTTTATTATGATGCTGTTAATGAAAAAGGCCTTGGAATGGCAGGTCTTAATTTTGTCGGCAATGCGGCATATGAAGAGGCTTTGCCGGAAGATGAAACAGAAGTCAGCCAGGTGGCACAGTTCGAGTTCATCCCATGGATCCTTACACAGTGTGCTACTGTAGCAGAGGCGAGAGAGAAGCTGGCAGCAATGAGACTGACAGGCACAGCATTCAGTGAACAGCTGCCGACAGCACAGCTTCACTGGATCATTGCAGACAAAGACTCCTGTATCGTTGTTGAGTCTATGAAGGATGGGCTGCATGTATATGATAATCCGGTAGGAGTGCTTACCAATAATCCACCATTCCCGAGTCAGATGTTTGCACTGAATAATTATGCCGGAGTATCCAGAAAACAGCCGGAGAGTACTTTTGCAGGAGTATTACAGCTTGATGCATATAGCAGAGGAATGGGTGGAATGGGAATACCTGGAGATCTTTCCAGCCAGTCAAGATTTGTGAAAGTTGCCTTTACAAAATTAAATTCGATCTCCGGTGAAGAAGAGGATGAGAGTGTAAGCCAGTTCTTCCATATCTTAGGATCCGTAGATCAGCAGCGTGGATGCTGTGAGGTGACAGAAGGCAAATATGAGATCACGATATACACGTCCTGTTGTAATACAGCAAAAGGTATTTATTATTATACGACTTATGATAATCATCAGATCACAGCGGTTGACATGCATGCGGAAAATCTGGATTCAGATCAGCTGATCTGTTATCCGCTTCTGTCCAAGGGCGAAGTCAGATGGCAGAATAAATAATACGAAAATGCACGGAGAAAGCATAACGCAGAACAACAGGAGGAAAGAACATGAAAGAAGTTAAAACACCGAAAAAACCACTGGCATATTATTATGGGATTGTGTTAATAGTGCTGATCGTATTTAATCTGGTTGTCACACCAATCCTTATGAAGCATCAGGTAAAGGAAACGGATTATGGAACTTTTATGAGCATGATCGAGAAGAAGAATATCGGTGAAGTAGAAGTTAAGGACAATCAGATCATCTTTACAGATAAAGATCAAAAAAATATTTATAAAACAGGTCTGATGAACGATCCGAACCTGACGGACAGGCTATATGAATGTGGAGCAGTATTCGCAAAAGATATCGATAAGCAGATGTCACCGATCATCAGCTTCCTGCTGACCGGGATTTTGCCATTGATCCTTTTTATCGCACTGGGAAATTATATGGCAAAGAAACTGATGGAGCATGCCGGAGGAAAAAATTCGATGGCTTTTGGAATGGGAAAAAGCAATGCGAAGATTTATGTGCAATCCAGTGAGGGAATCCGTTTTTCAGACGTTGCAGGAGAAGATGAGGCGAAAGAAAACCTTTCAGAGATCGTTGATTATCTTCACAATCCGAAGAAGTATACCGATGTAGGTGCGTCTATGCCAAAAGGTGTCCTTCTTGTAGGACCTCCGGGAACCGGCAAAACAATGCTTGCAAAAGCAGTGGCGGGTGAATCAAATGTACCATTTTTCTCAATGTCCGGTTCAGAATTCGTTGAGATGTTTGTCGGTATGGGAGCTTCCAAGGTTCGAGATCTTTTCAGACAGGCAAAGGAAAAGGCACCATGTATCGTGTTTATTGATGAAATTGATGCCATTGGTAAAAAGCGTGACGGACAAATGGGCGGAAATGATGAGAGGGAGCAGACCTTAAACCAGCTTCTTACAGAGATGGATGGATTTGAAGGAAATAATGGTGTCATCATTCTTGCTGCAACGAACCGTCCGGAGTCGTTAGATCCGGCACTTACACGTCCGGGACGTTTTGACAGGCGTGTGCCGGTTGAACTGCCGGATCTTGCAGGCCGTGAAGCAATTTTAAAGGTTCATGCAAAGAAGATAAAAGCATCTGATGATGTTGACCTGCATACGATTGCACGTATGGCATCCGGTGCATCCGGTGCGGAGCTTGCCAATATTATAAATGAAGCAGCATTACGTGCTGTCCGTAGTGGAAGGACCGTTGTAAATGAATCTGATCTCGAAGAAAGTATAGAAGTGGTTATTGCAGGATATCAGAAGAAGAATGCGGTTCTTTCAGATCAGGAGAAGAAGGTTGTTGCATATCATGAGATAGGACACGCTCTGGTAGCTGCATTGCAGAGTCATTCAGCACCGGTCCAGAAGATTACGATCATCCCGCGTACCTCAGGTGCACTCGGCTACACTATGCAGGTTGAGCAGGGTGATAAATATCTGATGACGAAAAAAGAACTTGAGAATAAGATTGCTACATTTACAGGCGGACGTGCGGCAGAGGAGATCGTATTTGGTGAGATCACGACCGGAGCCTCCAATGATATCGAACAGGCAACAAAAATTGCAAGAGCGATGATCACCCGCTACGGCATGACAGATGAATTCGACATGGTGGCAATGGAAAACGTGACCAACCAGTATCTTGGCGGCGATACGTCTCTTTCCTGTTCCGCAGATACCCAGAAGGAAATTGATGAAAAAGTCGTGCAGCTCGTAAAAGCAGAGCATGAAAAAGCAAGAAAAATCCTTGCTGAAAACAGGGAAAAACTGGACGAACTGGCTATGTACCTGTATGAGAAGGAAACAATTACAGGTGACAAATTTATGGATATTTTAGACAGAAAATAATGTAGTTAATTAGATAATCAATGTCATTTAGATAAGGTTTTTTATGATGAAAACAGTATATCATATGCGTTCGTGCATTGAAAAAATACTGTTCAGTTAAGAAATGCTGTATTTTTTAGGTGCACTAATGCGTAGAAAGCAGGTGTATGATGAATTCAAATCATTTTTTGTGTATGACAAAAAGACAGATTGCATATCTGCCTCATAACGCAGTATAATGGTAACGAGATTTATGCAACCCGATACGTGAAATTCCTATTTCTCTTTGGACTGAGGTGGATAGGATATTTTCGATTGTACCTGACAGGTGTCAGATACTTTTGTATGAGAAGCATGGTCTCTGTTTCATCACCGCCGTGTTTGAGATATGCCCTGCATATGTTTACTGCGGTGGCGAAATTAATTTTATAGACGTGTTTGGTATTTTTAGATGTTTTTACCACAGCGTGAGAAGTCACTAATTCACAGAAATTATACAGAATCATACGGGCATTGATTTCCTGAAGGATTCCATCATACTTGCTGCGCCCCAGATCAATCAGGATGCCGTCCGTCTCATGAAGGAGCTTTACGGCATCGACATGGAGAAAAAGCAGTATTCTAAGCTGATATCAAGCATCCCGGAGCCAGACATCTCCATCTCCATGGGTTGTGATGTAGGTTGTCCGTTTATCGGCAGAGCGTTTGATGACAACTGGAAACTTGAAGATCCGACAGGAAAAACGGATGATGATTTCAGGGGGGTTATACAGCAGATCGAGAAGAATATTCTAGAATTAAAGAAAAAATGATTGCAATATAAATTCCAGTTTATCGAACTAAAACATAAGACCGCTTACATCGTGTAGGCGGTCTTATTTCGTGGCAAGATTATTTGATTTTGAGCTTTCTCTTCTTGGCAGAAAGCACTTTGCAGAGAACATCATCGACGGCGTCGGTGTATCTGCCTTGTTCAATCAATTTGTTTTTTAGATTTATAAGGAAAGCAACAATTTCGTTTCTTTCTTTTGTACTTAAATATATATGGTATTTTTCTCCT
>CALMUC010000149.1 GCA_937872845.1 uncultured Lachnospiraceae bacterium
ACTTAGGAGCAACACCGCCAAGTGATGAAAGAACTTCCTCATCAAAGTTAGCATTTGAAGGTACTATTGTTGAAGTACTAGGAGCCATAGAACCAACAATGTAAGATGCTCCTGCCTTATTTACTTCTGAATATGCTTCCTCATTTGCAAGTGCTCCGTTTACTGCTGTTGCGATTGTACCTCCTGCCTGAACATCATCTGCACGACGTGACTTATCAATGTAACGGATAAGTGCTGGTGCTATTGCTGCAGCAAGAATTGCCATGATAGCAATAACGATGATAAGTTCTACAAGAGAGAAACCTTTGTTTGATTTTTTCATAATTTCTTTCTCCTTTTCCTGTTTTTATTCGGAATTTTAAATAGTGTATAATCTAGGCCGCTCGCCCGGCATAAATTATCCATAAGTTAATATAGAAACCGCATTTTGCGGATAACTATCATTTTAATAACTGTCAACTGCGTCATACATGCCCATGATAGGTGAATATATTGCAACAACTATTACACCGACAATAAGTGCCATGACAACAATGATAAGAGGTTCAAGAAGCTGTGTCAGAGAATTTGCCATAGTATCAACTTCCTCTTCATAGAAGTCGGCAACCTTATCCATCATGTCTTCTACGTTACCTGTCTCCTCTCCGATATGCATCATCTGCGGAAGCATAACAGGGAAGATATTCATATCTTTAATAGGCTTTGAAAGCGGAACGCCCTTTGCAACAGCGTCTTTGCATTTCATCAGCTTATCACGTACAACTTTGTTCTTCATAACCTTTGCCGTCTGGTCAACAGCATCAATCATTGAGATTCCGGAAGCAAGAAGTGTTGAAAAAGTTCTTGCAAAGCTTGCGCAGTATGTCTTTACATTGAGTGAGCCGAAAATCGGCAGCTTCATTGCAAGATTTCCATTGAAAACCTGTCCTGTAGGTGTCTTTTTGAATACCTTGACTGCAACTACAATTGCAACGACTATAAGCAGTGCAACATACCACTTATGAGTAAGGAAGTCACTCAGGTTTACAAGCATCTGAGTTGCTGCAGGAAGTTTTGCACCCATTTCCTTGAACATTTCAGAGAAAGTAGGAATAACTGTTGTAAGCATTACAATAACTACACCAAGTATTACGATAAGAACTACTACGGGGTATGTAAGTGCTCCCTTGATCTTGCCCTGCAGTGCACTGTCCTTTTCAAACTGTGTTGCAAGTCTTTCAAAACATATCTCCAGCTTGCCTGAAGATTCACCTGCTGCAACCATGTTATAAAGCACAGGCGGGAAAACACTTGGATTCAGTCTGAATCCGTCTGAAAGAGTTCCGCCCTTCTGAACATATGTCTCAGCATCCTTAAGTGCTTTCTGAAGAGTTTTGTTGTCCATCTGTGCACTCATCATGTCAAGTGCTGAAATAATAGGAACACCTGCTCTCAGTACTGAGCCGAACTGTTTACAGAAAACAGACAGATCTCTTGATTTGACTTTCTTGCCGCCGCCAATATGAATCTCGATATCCTTGCTCTCGCCAAACTGAGTAAGTGTTAATCCGTCAGCCTTAAGTTTTGCCTTGGCTGTTTCTTCGTTGTTTGCTTCGATCGTGCCGCGCTTTGCCTTGCCCGACCGGTCAACGGCTTTGTAATCATACTTTGCCATTTACATTCCTCCACGAACATATAAAAATTACAGTTTCTTAGCTTTTGATAAATTTTACAATAATCCACAGTAATGTGCAAGTTTTTTGTGACATTTCGTTAACTTTTTTTGAACAAACAGTTAACAAAGTCCTCTGTTTGTATGTTTTTTGAAAATTATCATACTTTTTTGTGCATATTTTAGAACAGATTCTTCTTCATTGAGATTGCATCCTGTGCATATGAAAGTGCATTTTCTTTTGAGATAAGTCCATTTCTGTAAAGGTCAACCAGTGAATCATCCATCGTTATCATTCC
Source organism: uncultured Lachnospiraceae bacterium (assembly GCA_937872845.1). Classification (GTDB taxonomy): domain Bacteria; phylum Bacillota; class Clostridia; order Lachnospirales; family Lachnospiraceae; genus Eubacterium_Q. Next base: position 1,951 of record CALMUC010000149.1, read on the forward strand.
CTGAGCCTTTGAAGTCTGAATTGTAGATTCAATCTGATGAGTCTTGGCTTCTCTTATCTGTGCACGGATTGCAGATGTGGCATGCATTACTTCAAAAGCTGCCATTCTTCCCTTTTCATCAGTTGTAGGTATAAGCTGCTGTGAAATAACAGCTTCAATAACCATTGCAAGCTGTATTCTTATCTGCTGCTGCTGATGCGGCGGGAATACATCGATGATACGGTCAACAGTTGCCGCAGCTCCGATAGTATGAAGTGTTGAAAATACCAGATGTCCGGTTTCAGCTGCAGTGATTGCAACCTGAATAGTTTCAGGATCACGCATTTCTCCTACGAGAATTATATCCGGGTCTTCACGGAGTGCAGCCCTGAGAGCATTTTCAAAAGAAAGCGTATCCATACCAAGTTCACGCTGGTTGACAATTGACTTCTTATGATGATGGATGTACTCGATAGGATCTTCAAGAGTAATTATATGTTCTGCTCTGTTTTCATTACATTTATTGATAATTGAAGCAAGTGTTGTTGATTTACCAGATCCTGTAGGTCCTGTTACAAGTACCATGCCTCTCTTCTTTTTATAAAGTTCAATTACAGAAGGCGGAAGTCCGAGTGATTCAGGTTTCGGGATTATTGTATCGATTTTTCGATATGCAGCCGCCATATTTCCACGGTCCATATATACATTTACACGAAAACGTCCTTTTTCATCAGGAAGCTGATATGCAAAATCGCATTCTCCTCTGTCCTTCAGTATTGCCTTTTGTCTTTCATTCATTGTTGCTCCGATGCACTCCGCTGCATCCGCAGGTGTAAGTGCAGGAACTTCAACATCATTTAATCCGCCATGAATACGGAACTTTGGTGGAATTCCGACTGCTATATGAATATCTGATGCATTTTCATCAACTGCAAGTGACAGCAGTTCATCCATATCAATTGCCATAATTTCGAACCCCGTTCTTTCTATTTATTGTCTTTCTATTTATTGTCTTTATATTTATTAAATATGTTTTTTAATATACATCACCGGTTGTATAAACAATTTTACGCATTTCATCTATTGATGTCGTTCCGTTAAGAACATGTCTTCCCGCTGACATCTTAAGTGTACTCATGCCTTCTTCAAGTGCCTGTTTTTCAATGATATCAGCTGTTGCACCATGTGCTATTATTGAAGCCAGTTTTCTTGAAACAGGCATCATTTCATATACACCGATACGTCCCGAATATCCGGTTCCGTTGCAGAGAGGACATCCGACAGGTTCATATATTACAACATCATCTTCTGTATCCTTAACTCCAAGGACTTTCTTTTCATCATCATCTGCAAGTCTTGGCTGACGGCATGCCGTACAAAGTCTTCTTACAAGACGCTGTGCAATAACTCCGACTAATGCATCACCAATGATATAAGGTTCAATTCCCATATCGATAACACGGGTAACAGTTGATGCTGCCGAATTTGTATGCAATGTAGAAACAACAAGATGTCCTGTGATAGCCGCCTGAACTGCTATCTGTGCAGTTTCGCCGTCTCGGATCTCTCCTATCATTATAATATCAGGATCCTGACGGAGAATGGAACGGAGTGCCGCTGCAAATGTCATATCTGCTTTTACATTTACCTGTACCTGATTGATGCCGTTGATATTTGCTTCAACAGGGTCTTCTACTGTGATTATATTTACATCTTCTGTATTTAATTCAGAAAGTGATGTATAAAGTGTTGTTGACTTTCCTGATCCGGTAGGTCCTGTTACAAGGATAATCCCATGTGGATTACTGAGGATATCATCAAATACTTTTTCCTCTGATGGTGAAAATCCAAGACTTGACTTTGGTTTTGTAAGTCCATCTTTTGCCGTAAGTCTCATTACGGTTTTTTCTCCGTAAACTGTAGGAAGAATAGAAACACGGACATCGTATTCTTTTCTGTCTACCATTATGGTAATACGTCCATCCTGAGGTTTTCTTTTCTCCGCAATATCCATGCCGCCGACAATTTTTATACGTGCACAGATTCCTGCCAGAATATTTCTGTCATATGTCATAACCTGTTTTAACGCACCATCAATACGGTAACGTACACGAACCTTTTCCTGCAAAGGCTCAATATGAATATCAGATGCTCTCTGGCGAACACCGCCTTCAATTATCTGATTTACAAGGAGAACAATTGGTGAATTGCCTATATCTGACTGCGCCGCTTCTTCTTCCGCAGAACCGCCAAGTTCTTCCTGCTGTTCCTTTTTATACATTTCGGCAGCTTCCATTGCCTGGCTGCTTCCATAATACTTATCAATTACCGAACTCATATCCTCTTCAAATGACAAAAGAGGTTCAATCTGAAGTCCTGATGCTATGCTTATGTCATCAACAGCAGTAAGATCCATAGGATCTGCCATCGCAACAAGAAGAATATTAGGATTATCTTTCTTATACCCTATAGGCATAACTTTATATTTAGTAACAAGATTATCCGGTACAAGTCCGACTACTGATTCATCAATCTCAACTCCTCTTACATCACAATATTCCATTCCCATCTGGGTTGTGAGTACTGTAATAAGAAGTTCTTTAGAAATAAACCCCAATTGCTGAAGAATAGTACCTATACGGCCGCCGTCTTCCTTTTGTTTTGCAAGTGCCTGATCAAGCTGATCCTGTGTAATAGCTCCCGCTTCAACAAGAAGATCGCCAATACGAATCTTCTTTCTTCCAGTAGTGATACGCATTCGTTCTCCCTCTCCTTATCCCCATTAATATGAAGCTGTCAAACAGCTCCGGTTTATATAACCCCTGTTTCAGTGTTCCCACTAAAAATGTATAGCGTAGTCCATTATAGCATATACATTCCAGATTTCAAATGCATTAATTGTTGCAGCCTTATTGTTGTACATTTTAACGCTATATATTTATTGCTGTGTATTTATATTTCTGTACTTCAATTATATACTTTCTCTTAGTCTGAGTATCATTCCGGGTTCAGGTTTTTCTGCAGAATCAGATTCAATTTTGAAACCAATAAATAATTTCTGTTTAGGATGAGGTGCACTTTCAAGTTCATTTCCATATTCGTCTTTTATAGAAATTACCGAAAAAGTCAGGTTGTTATTTTCATTTTCTCCTTTTGCACCGTCAAACAGCATGCATTCAATTTTGTCTCCTTTCGAGAATTTATTCTTCTGGTATATAACTATCTCTCCATTTTCAGTTATTTCTTCTATTTTTCCCATATATACTGCATTTTGAAAATATGTATTATTGTTATATATCTGGTCTTCTGCTGATGGTTTTCCATAATAAAATCCGCGTGTGAAATCACGTATTGTGCACATAGATATTTCTTTCAGATAGTGACTGCATTTTTTTATATAAACAGCAGGATCAGCATAATAATCATCTATTGCTTCCCGGTATGTCCTTGCCGCAGCTGCGACATAAAGATTTGTCTTCATACGTCCTTCAACTTTAAGTGACTGTATGCCTGAATTGATAAGGTCAGGTATTTTATCAACCATACATAAGTCCTTTGAGTTGAATATATATGTTCCGCGGTCATCCTCTTCTACCGGAAGATATTCTCCCGGTCTTGTGCTTTCAACTACAGAATATTTCCAGCGGCACGGATGTGTACATGCCCCATGATTTGCATCTTTTCCAGTAAAATAGTTAGATAAAAGGCATCGTCCTGAATAAGAAATACACATAGCACCATGTACAAATGCCTCGATTTCAAGGTCTTCAGGAATATTTTCACGAATCTGTTTTAATTCAGCAAGTGAAAGCTCGCGTGCCGCAACAACTCTTTTTGCACCCATTTCATGCCAAAATCTATATGTCATATAATTTGTATTATTGGCCTGTGTACTGATATGTATTTCCATATCCGGCAGTTCTTCTCTTGCTATCATAAAAATTCCCGGATCAGAAATAAGAAGTGCATCGATTTTCAGATCTTTAATGTCTTTAAAATATGCACGTATTCCGTCAAGGTCATAATTATGTGCAAAGATATTTACCGTCACATAAACTTTTTTGCCTCTGTCATGTGCATATTTAAGGCCTTCTTCCATTTCAATTCTTGTGAAATTATCAGCTTTGGCACGAAGTCCAAAACTGCTGCCGCCTATATATACCGCATCCGCTCCATAATCTATCGCAACTTTCAGTGTCTCGATTCCTCCTGCCGGAATCAGAAGTTCAGGTTTGGGATAAACCGGAAAATCCGGTACAGGAACACCGTTTTCTGCTATAAGTGAAATTGTTTTTTTTCTGCTGCTATTTGTATCATCCATCTCACATTGGCCTCTCTATTATTTTCTCACACTCATTGCAATTCCATCACCTATTGCAAGTATTGATGTTTCAAGTTTATCTGTATTTTTTATCATATACAGATATTCTCTCATATTGTCATGTATCGTTCTGTCTCTCTTCTTCACAAGGTTATGAGATTCAAGTACTTCTCCATCCATAAAAACATTATCAGTCAATATAACAGCTCCAGGATCCGTCATTTTAATAACTTCTTCCATATATATTTTATATTGAGCCTTAGCAGCATCTATAAGAACCAAATCATATTTTTCAAGAAAATTCTTTTTTTCTTTCAGCAATACAGCTGCATCTCCACGGTGAAGAAAAATCTTTTGATTCATACTGAACTTTTCAAAATTTTTTTCTGCCTCATCTGCATTTTTTCTTTCAAGTTCTACTGTATCAATTCTGAATTCAATTTTCATTTCCTGCAGCATGCATGCCATAGAAAGTGCTGAATACCCGACCGCCGTACCTATTTCAAGAATTCCAGCCGGTCTTACTGCGGTAATTATACAGCGGATAAAGTCGCGCATTTCACGTCTGATTACCGGAACGCCATCTGAAAGAGCCTCATCATAGAGCTGCTGCAATTCTGCCATGTCATCCTTTGCATATGAATTTATAAAAGTCCGGATTCTGTTATATTCCACTCTGTTTCCTTTCACCATGATGAATCCTGGCAGATTTATTTTATCTGCCAGTGTCTTATAAGTTTAATTTATAACAGCAAAATGGACTATATGTTTCCACATAGTCCATGAGGCAATTAATTACTTGCAGCGCCGCCGTTTCCGCTGCCATTGCTTTTATTCCCGCCGAAATTGCTGTTATTTTCACCGGAATTGCTGTTGTTTCCGCTGTCATCGCTGCTGTTTCCGTCATCCGGCAGAGTTCCTTCACTGCCTCCGGCACCGGCACCCGAATTTGAGTTATCAATAATACCTGCTGAACCACTTGTTGCTGCATCTGTAGAAGAAGCAACAGACGTTTTATTATCCTTCTTCTTTTTCTTACTGGTTCCTGTAATTATTTCCAGGATTTTTTTTGCTTTCATTGATGGAGACAGACTGTACTTGCCCGGAATAATCTTGCTACCGTATTCTCCAACTTTTATCTTCATCATCATGACATATTTATTTTTTACAATTCCACTGTTTACAAGTGTTTCTGCAACACTTTCTGTTGTGAAGTTTTCATCTATTTCAACCGTTGCATATTCTTCGCTCCCCGGAGTCATTGCTTCATCATAAAATACATCGTGTGAAAAACTGAATGCTATCGAGAATCCACGTACAAATATAAATAATATCACAACATCAACAAGAGCTTCAAATGCATAATAAAGAGCAAAGTGAAGCATGTTCTCACGTTTAACACCTTTTGCAAGAAGAGCTTTTTCTCTTGAAATCCGTGATTTCATACGTCCACTTGATGCGCCGGCTTCTCTCTGATATTTACTTCTTTCAGGCAGTTCTGCCATATTTTTCACCTCGGAATCTAATAAATAATAATTTATTTTTCAAATGAAATTCCACTTGTAATGTCTTTTAAAGTCTTGTCCAGAAGTCTTATAAAATCATTCTCTGCACGAAGATATTCATTTACAACGGCATTATGCAGAAGTTCATCATTTTCCTCATATATTTTACGCAGCTCGTCATACGGATTGCCCTCCGTATATTGTTCAACATCACTATACCGTTTTTTCAAATCCTGCACAGCATGAAAAAGTTCTTCATGTGACTGCAGTGCATTTCTGGCAAAAATATAAGTTCTATATTCGAGTGAGTCTTTTATCATCTGATTTAATTTTTGGCATTCATTTTCAAACTCACTCATATATATCTCCTATCATATACTGAATCTTACATCCGCATTTTTTTATAAAAAGTCACGTCAGTTTTATCAGTTCCTATAAAAAACACCATTTCTGTATTATACTTCAGAAATTATCGGAAGTATCATCGGACTTCTTTTAGTCCTCTGCCACAAGAATTCACCAAGTGAGTCTTTTATCATTCCCTTTATCTTTGACCAGTCAGTTATATTTCTTGACATACATTTGTCAAGTGTATCCATAGCAACCGAACGGCAGTCATCAATAAGCGATTCCGCTTCCCTGACATATACAAAACCTCTTGAAACAATATCCGGGCCAACAAGAATCTGATTTGTGTCTTTTTCTAATGTAAGTGAGACAATTATAAGTCCATTCTGTGACAAATGCTGTCTGTCACGAAGTACAATATTGCCAACATCTCCAACTCCAAGTCCGTCAACAAGAACTCCCGCTGCAGGAACTTTTCCTACAATGTCAAACTTCGTATCTCCAATTTCAAGCACATCACCGCAAGTGAGAATCTTTATATTTTCTTTAGGTATTCCCATTTCGTGTGCAAGCTCACTATGTCTTTTCAAATGTCTGTATTCACCATGAACAGGTATGGAATACTTTGGTTTTGTAAGAGCATATATAAGTTTCAGCTCTTCCTGGCATGCGTGTCCTGAAACATGTGCATCATGCCATATTACGCGTGCGCCTTTCTGCTCCAGTTCATTTACAATATTAGATACTGACTTTTCATTAGATCGGAAGAGCGTCGTGTAGGGA
>CALMUC010000150.1 GCA_937872845.1 uncultured Lachnospiraceae bacterium
TGAGCAACAGCAGTGGCGGATCCAATTGTTAACAGTCTATAAAATTCACAATAAAATGAACAAAATATACCTCTTAGCCATGAAAGACTTTTTTCACCATCTATTCCTGTCATGTCACTTATTATTCTGCCTTCAAATATAAAATACATGAATGCCATAATAAGCATAAGAAAATTTATCCACCAAGGCACACCTATTATTTCATGAAAAGCATCCACAAGCTGCTCTTTTTTTAAAATATATACAATAATTACTGCTATTATTATAACAAACCACCGTATGATTGAATTTATAAGATGTTTCTTATTATTCAAAATTTTTCTTCCTTAAATGCATCTTTATCTTTATTTAGTCATTACCATCTATCTTTATAAATTAATACTCATCTCTTTTGAGTTTTCTTACTGTTTATATCTTGTGATAATATTTTTTTCTCTTTATGTGCCGGACTTTTTGATGCTTTTCTTGCATCTTCCGGACTTATATAATCATACTTCATAATTGTAACAGAAAGAGGCGGAATATTAATTGGAAGTGCAAATTCCATAAGATCGCACTTTTCATCAATTGACCTGATTACTTTCTTATTATTTCTTCCCTTACCACCATACTTTGGATCATCTGATGACATTATTTCGGTATATTCTGTAAGACAAGGTACTCCTACTTTATAATTTTCCCTTTCAACCGGAACAAAATTACATATAAATAGAAGTTGATCCTTTGCTGTTTTTCCTCGACGTACAAAAGCTATAATACTGGTATCTGCATCATCTACCTTTGTCCATTCAAATCCCATCACTTCATTATCATTATAATAAAGTGCACTGTATTTTTTATATAAACTGTTTAAATCTTTTACATACTCCTGCATTCCTTTATGAAGAGGTCTGTCTTCCAGGAACCAGTCAAGTGAACGTGCCTCGGACCATTCACGAAGCTGCGCAAATTCCTGTCCCATAAAGAGAAGTTTCTTACCCGGATGTCCATACATAAATCCATACGCTGTCCTCAGATTATCAAACTTATCAGTTTCCTGCCCAGGCATTTTATTAATCATTGAGCATTTCAAATGCACAACTTCGTCATGAGAAATAACAAGAATATAATTCTCAGCATAAGCATATGAAAGTGAAAATGTAAGTTTATTGTGATTGAACTTTCTGAAATATGGATCTAGTTTCATGTATTCCAGAAAATCATTCATCCATCCCATATTCCATTTAAAAACAAATCCAAGCCCCTGCATTCCGATCGGAGCTGTAACCCCCGGCCACGATGTTGATTCCTCTGCAATCAGATATGCCCCGGGATTTCTCTCTTCCATTACGGAATTTATTTTCTGCAGAAGTGCAATTGCTTCAAGGTTTTCTTTTCCGCCATTTTTATTCGGAACCCACTCACCATCACTCTTACCATAATCCAGATACAACATTGATGCTACTGCATCAACACGAAGTCCGTCTATATGATACTGTTCTATCCAAAAAAGCGCATTTGCTGTGAGAAAGTTTGAAACTTCATTTCTGCCATAATCAAAAATATATGTTCCCCAGTCAGGATGTTCTCCCTTTCTAGGATCCGCATTTTCATAAAGTGGCATTCCGTCAAACCTTCCCAGTCCATGTGCATCTTTAGGAAAATGTGCAGGAACCCAATCAAGAATCACACCGATTCCAATTGAATGCATATAGTCAACAAAATATGCAAAGTCCTCTGTCGAGCCATACCTTGAGGTTGGTGCATAATAATTTGTCACCTGATAGCCCCATGATCCATCAAATGGATATTCTGCAATTCCAAGAAGTTCAACATGAGTATATCCCATTTCCACAAGATAACTTCCGAGCATTTTTGCATAATCACGATAATTATAAAAACCGAAGTCAGAATCTTCTACTTTTTTCTTCCATGAACCCAAATGACACTCATAGATAGACATAGGACGTTTCGTTCTCTCTACACGTCCTACTTTTTTGCGGTCTTCAATCCATTTCTCATCACTCCACTTTAGATTTGTTATGTCAACTACTATATTGGCATTATCCGGTCTTACCTGGTCTTCATTTCCATATGGATCGGCCTTAAATAAAATCTCACCATAACGTGTCAGAATCTGAAATTTATAAATTGCACCAGGCATTACTCCTGGCATGAAAAGTTCATATATTCCTGAAGCCGAATGCAGCTGCATCGGATTCAGTGCACCATCCCACATGTTAAAGTCACCTACAACCGAAACACTTCTCGCATCAGGTGCCCATACTGCAAAGTATGTTCCTTTAACACCATCAATTTCCATTGGATGCGCGCCCATTTTTTTATAAATGTCATAATCTTTTCCCTCTGCAAAAAGATATGCATCATAATCAGTAAACTGTCCCGGAAATGCATAGCAGTCTACACTCTCAACGCTTGTGCCATCATAATACTCAGTAACAAGATGGTAATCTACACCTTTAAACTTTTTCTTTGGGAAATATATTCCATAAAATCCATCTTCACTGATTTTTTCAAGCGGAGTGGATGCTTTACCTTTTGGAAGTTTAACTGAGACTGATGAAGAATGCGGTTTATAGCAGGTTATTACCTGACCGTCACCATAGTCATGTATTCCAAGCAAATGCTTTGGAGCATTAATCTTTCCATCGATCAATTCGTCATAAAGAATCCAATTGATCCAGTTATTAAGCTTATCGTTCATTTGTACCTCCCTGACACCCCTGATTCATATTAAAAAGTCACAGCGCTTAATGGCATTTACTGTATATTTTGCCCGCACAAGTTTCCATAATTATGTGAATATTTTTATTATCGCACAAATAAAAATGTTAGTAAACTGAAAAACTGTTCTTAAAAAGTATACAGTTAATGCATTCTGTCCAATCAAACTGCATCTATAAGTATATTATCAAACATTTCACATTCATCTTTCTAAATGCTAACAAAAATACAATTAAAATTCTTGAAGAGAAAAATATAATCATCTATGATAAACTTATAATAGAATTAATTTTATCTATGAAAGGAAATTAGTTTGGCTACCAAAAAAAGCGACCGCGGCAGTGCGGAAGATTCAATCAAAATATTAAATAATGATATAAAGTGTGGTACATTTTCAGGGATTTATCTTTTCACGGGCAATGAGCCATTTCTTATCCATGAATTTGCAAAAAAACTAATTAACACTTTGCTGCCAGATAACGATACCATTAATTTTTCTTCTTACAGAAGTGCAGTGATATCTGAAGAAGATGTGGCAAATGATATTATCACGCTGCCTTTTCTTTCTAATCGCCGTGTAACACTTGTAGAAGGCAGTGGTTTTCTTGCAAAAGCCTCTGATATTCTTGAAAAAGCCATTCTCAGTATGCCCAAGGAAAATATTCTTATTTTTATTGAACAGGATTTAAATAAAACTACCCGTATTTATAAACTGGTTTCTAAAAACGGACGGGTTCTTACATTTTCATCTCCTTCTGAGAAAGACCTTCTTATATGGATCACAAGACAGCTTTACAGCACAACTGAACATTCAACAAATGAGAAAATTATTTTTTCAATTGCAAATGGTGTTCCTGAACTTTTATATTCAATGGTCGGGAGTGACATGACTCGCCTCTATAATGAAGCGGAAAAGATAAAATCATACTGTATAGATAAAAAAGAGATCACTAAAAGTGACATATATGCACTTATTTCTCCACCTCTTCAGGATAAGATTTTTGAATTGTGCGATGCCATAGGTTATCACAACGCTCAAAAGGTGATCCATTTATACAACAATTTAATAAACCTGCAAGAACGTCCTGAACACATACTTTACATTATAACCAGACATTACATGATTCTTTTACAAATAAGTGAATTTAAAGAAAATTCAAAATCTTCGGGATCTTCTCTGAATTTCGGAGATATTGCAAAATGTATAGGTATTCCGCCATTTTCAGTAGCTAATTATACAAAACAGCTTTCTATTTATTCACATAAACAGCTTATATCCATTGTTGATAGGTGTGAAAACATAAGCTGTAATTATCGAAATGGCGAACTGCCTGCACAGACACTCCTTGAACAGCTGATTGTAAATCTTCTTGAAAATTGACCGGATTCATCAATTGAATCCGGTCAGTAAAAGCACCTATATTATTTAATAGTTCATTTTATCACAAAACATTTTTTCAAGAGATAATTTATTCAAAAAAAAACCATCTTTATTAAAGATGGTTTTTTTGAAAAGATATCATAAACATTACAAATATTTTACTATTCAGATTAATGATCATCCACTTATAACTTACTGAATCTTATTTACTGCAAGCGTAAGACGTGAAATCTTTCTTGATGCTGTATTCTTATGTAAAATTCCCTTTGATGCAGCCTTGCTTATTTTTGATGTTGCAAGTGTAAGAGCCTTATCTGCATCTTCCTTATTTCCTACAGCAACAGCAGCTTCTACATTCTTAACAACTGTCTTAACTTCACTCTTGACAGCCTTATTTCTCATTTCCTTTTTCTTTCCGACAAGGATTCTCTTTTTTGCAGACTTAATATTAGCCATGAAAACATACCTCCAAAATGAAATATACTATTTTAATATTATAATTCTATATGTAAATGATATGCATTTAGCCAAGACACGGTTTTCGGCTTACACCGGGCATGTGCAAATCAAATCTTACATTAAGAATAGTTAATACAGACACAACCGTTATATTAACAAATGACAGAATAAGAGTCAAGAGTATTTTTCTCTGACTTTATATGTAAAAGACTGTTGCAAATAATATAAATTCATCAGCAAAATAGTTTGTTCGCAAAAACAACTTTCAATCTTTTAACCTGCATCAAAATTTTACACTCATTCCTTCATGAACCATCTATTTCTTTAATGCTTTCCTGACTGCATGAATAATAATACAAATGAATATAGTAATAAGCATATCTGGCAGTGTATTTCCCACAACAGTATCAACCCTCATAAGTAAACGATAAATAATAAATCCAACTGCCCATACACAGATGTTTAACCAATTTGCGGTGTGATTGCTGTAATCTTTCTTCAATATATAAAAATCTGCAATTTGGATGGCAACCATAGGAGCAAAAACAGAGCCTATCAGATAAAGAAAATTTGTAATATTCTTTATTGGAAAAAATATCGCTCCGACTGTTCCGATAATAACTGTACCAACCGCAACCCATTTCCCATTGATTTTATTTGAAATTGCTTCACTTGAAACTCCTGTTGAATATGCATCAAGAAAAGTCGTTGTTACAGTGGAAAGCACAATAATTATAAGTGCCGCAATGCCCAGACCCGCTTTTACCATTATTTTTGCAATATCTGCTGTTCCTGTGAAAATTGCAGCTCCCATACCTATGGCATACATCCAGCAACTTGTAATTCCATAAATTACTACACTCATTATCGTTGCCTTTGTCGTTTTCTCAGCTTCACGAGTATAGTCGCTGATAAGTGGAAGCCATGAAAGTGGCATTGCAACAGACAATTCAACAGCCGAACCAAAGCTTATATCATCTGTAATATTTCCGGATACTTTGCCTTTTCCAAAAATAACAAAACACAAAACAATTGTCAGAACAGTAAGCAGCGTCATTGAAACTGTATTTATTTTTCCAAGATTTCTGATTCCGACTAAAATCCAAAGCACAATTAATCCACCGATTACGATACACCAGATAAATGAGTCTGTCTTCCATGCCTCATTTGCTACTATTGACCCATCATAAATCATTATTGCAGTCCATCCTATAAGCTGAATAATATTTAAAACAGAAAAAAGCATACTTCCTTTTTCTCCAAAACTCATCATAACGGTTTCCATGGAACTTTTTTCTTTTTTTCCTCCAATGTAACCGGCAAGAAAGAGCATAGCGCATCCTATAATATGGCCTGTAATAATTGCCAGAATTCCCTTTACAAATCCAAGAGGTGCAATCAATGTTCCTGTAATTATTTCTGCTATTGATACAGCAGCTCCAAACCATATTAAGCAATTTTCAAAAACAGAGGTTTTCTTTGCTTCCATTTATTCCGCCTCCTCTGCATATTTACCGCAAAGATCAAAACTATGATTCATCGGTCCACTTCCTTTACCGAGATTCAGCATTGCTCCAAGTGCACCAGAAATATAAGACTTGGCTCTTTGAACAGACATTTCAAGGTCATACCCTTTTGCAAGGTTAGAAGCTATTGCACTTGAAAGAGTACATCCTGTGCCATGCGTATTCGGGTTGTCAATACGTTTCCCATTAAACCATTTTTCATTGCCATTCTGATACAGAAGATCATCAGCATCACTGACTGAATGCCCTCCCTTAAGAAGTACACTGCAATTATATGTTTGACCGATTTTTTCAGCTGCCTTGCACATATCATCTTTATTTTTTATTGTCATATCTGATAATATTTCTGCTTCCGGAATATTAGGAGTTACAACTGCTGCCATAGGGATAAGCTGCCTTTTTAATGTTTCTACTGCTGATTCTTCAATAAGTCTTGCTCCGCTTGTTGCAACCATCACAGGATCAACAACAATATTTTCAGCTTTATATTTTTTTAACTGAGATGCAATTGTATGGATCAACTCTGCTGACGCAACCATACCTATTTTTACTGCATCCGGATGGATATCTTCAAATATCATTTCTATCTGCTTAGATAAAAAATCCGGAGAAGCCTCCATAATATCTGTAACACCGGTTGTGTTCTGCGCTGTTAAAGCTGTAATTGCCGTCATTGCGTAAACACCATTCATTGTCATTGTTTTTATATCTGCCTGAATGCCGGCGCCTCCGCAGGAATCACTTCCTGCAATTGATAATGCTGTTTTCATTTTTTCTCCTTTTATTTTTACATTATTTTTATTTAGCGATAAAAGGTGGTGCCCCCGATTTACCGCTGTTTGACTTTTTCCATATGATTTCAGATATCGGAGATCTATGAAAAAACAAAAAAACAGGAGGTACTCTCTCAGTTTCCTGCGCGGGTACCTCCCAAAAATCCAATTAAACTTCCTACGTCGGCATTATCCGCATCAGGTAAAAGGGTCGAAGTTATTTACTTCCTCTCAGCCTGTCAGACAAGCTCCCCTGTATTTTTATTCTTTATGTTATATTATAATAAAGAACTTATGTCAAGCATCTGATTTTTTAAACAATAATGTTATATGCCTTTTCTCACTGTTGTTACTCTCTTTATTTCCATTCGCAAAATCATTGGGGTAAGTCCAATTTTAATTTGTGATAACCATACTTCCATTTTTGTCTGTCCTGTAAATTTTAATATGTTCTCTATTGATGCGTGCCAATGTAACTTCCGCCGGATGTCCATATCTGTTTTTCTCTCCTACGGATATTACAGCGATATCGGCAGCCGTCCAGTTCAAAAATTCACTACATGATGAATATCGCGAACCATGATGAGGCACCTTCAATATTCTTAATTCATGTGCTGCATTGCTGTCTGTGTTTTTATTTGATTTTTTACATTGATTTTCATGTAAACTTTCATTTGACTCTTTCTGTTGATTTTTAACAAGTTTCTTCTCTGCATCACTCGAAATATCCCCTGAATATAATATATCTGCGGTCTCCCCTGCGGAAAATTCAATTTTTACATCAAGTACAAGTGAATAATCATTTCCCGTCTTCTCCTGTTCAGTTCCAATCGGATACATGGCTTTAATTTTTATATTTTTTCTGTCTGTTTTATCACCCGCCTTCATAAATTCTACCTTTGTTCCAGATCTTTCAGCTGCATCAATCAGCATCTTCATATTTTCATTCTGCTCTGTCCCATAGGCAAATACCAGATTTTTTATATTAATACCAAACAGTTCATTATTCCGAAGTGCATACAAAATTCCACTTATATGATCCAGATCTGTATGTGAAATAAATGATGCATCTATTCTGGACATACCATAATACTTAAGTGCTGGAATCAATGTATATCTTCCAGACTCTTCCTGACTTGTCGAGCCTCCATCAACCGTAAAGTTTTCGCTGCCACTTACATGTATTATGCTGCCATCACCCTGCCCGACATCCAGAAAAGCTACTGTAGTCTTTACGTCGTTTTCAATTTCCGTAATTACCAGAAAGCCTGCAGTCATACATATCATGACCGCTATGCAGATAAAAAGCATTTGAAATCTCCCATAAACCTTCGTAACACCATGAATTTTCAGCCAGATATGTTTTTTATTCATTGATGCAATATCATTTACTGATGCTGTTTCATTCATAATATTCATTGGATTGACATTATTTATCACTGCCGTTTCAGTTTTCGCCATCTCTCTACTGCTGTATTTTTTTCTAAGTTTTAATACATGACATCTATCAGAATGATTTACTTTTATATGATCCGGAATATGCAGTTTTTTTATTATCCGCTTTTGAAGTACCATATTTTTATTTGAAAATATCAACAGCAAAATCAGAACTAGCAAATAATAAACAAATATTTCAATCTTACCTGTATGTCCCGGGTTAATTCTGGAAAATGGAAGTTTAAGAGAAACAGAACAAAGAATCCCATATAAATGGAGAATCTCCTCAACCACATGTGCCATACACTTTGCTGCAGAATCAAGTAATGAAGCTAGTGCCATAACAGGCATGAATTTAAACGTGGCACATGTGCACAATATTGCAGTTAATCCAATTATACTTGACAGCATTCCCAGCCCGACCACAAATGAAAGCAATGGAATCACAACAATGTTTATCAGCATTGCATATAACGGAATTTCATAATAATTATAAATCAGTACCGGAATCATAAGGCAGTTTATTGTAATTGATATAAGTATTGTCTTTATCCCTTCAATAAACTTCTTTCGATATTTTTCCTTTAAAAAATAAAAATGCTCTTTTCTGAAAATCACATGATATATCTCATTTGAAACAAATACAGCAAGTACCGCAATAAAACTCATAATCATTCCTGCTGAACAAATGCTTTCCGGAGAAATAATTGTCATTATAAGAAATGTTGCAGATAAACTTGTTAAAAGATCTGCATTTCTATCAATTATTTGTGCGACGCACCTTGTACTAAGCATAATTACGGCGCGAAGTGTCGCAGACGAGAATCCTGTAAGCATTCCATAACAAAATAAAAATATAATTATTATTAATGCTGTAAATTTATGTCTTACACCCACCATATTGAGAAGTGTTTCAAGTGCCGATGCCAGAAGTGCCACATGAAGTCCTGATATGGCAAGAATATGAGCGATTCCACTCTTCTGAAAAAGCAGCTGGTAAGATGTATCTAGTTCCTCTTTATCACCGAACAGCATCGCCTTTAGTAAAGAAAGGTAAGGTTCATCGTAATATCGTTCTAGTGTTTTTTCCAAAGCAAGACGAATCTTATACATATTGCTTCTTAAAGAAAATTTATGGTCTGTTATTTTGAGGATTTCTGCTTTCTCCATCTGAAAATAGATCCCCTGTGACTTATAGTACTTAAAAGCATCAAATCCTCCGGGATTGGATGCCTTGCGCGGTCTTGTCAAAACTCCATTTACAGATATTTCACATCCGGGAATAGCTCCATAAGAACAATTTCTTTGGTTTTCATTATTATCAGTTTCCCCTGGATTATCAATTGCTGTCCTTATAAGATATCTTCCTGAATATATTTTTAATATAAAACTGAATCCTGAATCTGTCTTTGTTTTTGAAATAATTGTTCCGGTCAGACCGATAACTGTGCCATTTTCTGCAGCTTCCTCTGCCAACTTTCCATTTTCCCCTGAATAAAATCCATACCCTAAAATATATCCGGAAAGTTCGCACAAAAAAAGCAACAAAATGACGAACTTTTTTATTTCTTTCATCATTTTGCTGCCATATAAGCAAATCAATATGCTTACTAGTGCGATAACAAATGCTATATTCTTATTTTCATTAATGCATCTCGCAAAAATTTCCCCCGTAAGGAAAAACAGAGACGCCGCAAACAGCGGTCTTTTCAAAAAACTCCCCCTTTATATATAACCGATATCTGATTGTTAATTATATTATTTCACCTTGTGATTTTTCATATTACATGCCATTTATTTCTTTATATTGTGATTTATTATATTATTACAGCTTTTAATGCTCAAACTCAGTAAACTTCATCGGTCCGCCTATTGAAATTCCACGATAATTTTCAACTTTTTCCCCATCAACAAGAATCTGAACTTTATCAATATTCGGAAGAGATGTCAATGAATCTACGATTGAATATATTATTATTGCAGGAGAGATACTACTGTTTTCATCTACAAATTCCTTGGAAAAATCAACAATTGCACTACCGTTCATAAATAAGACCTGATTTATTTCTGTCCCCTCAGGTAAAACATCATATGCCTGAAGTTGTGACAGAACTGATTCCGGTGCCGAATCATCTGCACCTATTGTTACATTTGCAATAACCTTTTTCAAAGAGCCCTGTCCATTCGGGAGATAAAGAACAACATCTCCTGTATTAACCGCTGAATCTTTTGCATCATCATAATAAAAAAATGAACTGTCCGTATAAGTTGCTGTATCAACTTTTTCAGTATATTTAGTTCTCTTATCTTTTGATCCATCAACAATGCTCGTCCTTGTAATGGCAATTCCAATATCTTGAACATTTGAAAGTTCATTAAGACATCTCACAATCATAGCTTTCGCCATAAGAAGCTCCTCATCTGATACATCGTCTTCGACACTGATATCAAGCCGTATACCGCCATTTTCGTCTATCCGGTATCCGTCAAAAGTGACTCCTTCTGGGATCTGAGCAACAGTCATTATTTCTTCAAGCGATGCCGGAAGAGAATCCGGCTGCTTCAACTGATATCTCTCACGGTCAGGAACTATTGACATCCCATCTATATGATAAAGCTGAATTGAGCCGGTCGATTCTACAATGGATTCAGACTGCATTGCCGTTGTCAGACTTGCTTTTTCTGATGCGCACCCTGTAGAAAGCATTGATAAAAATGAAATTATTATTGCAAATTCAAGAAAATGCCTGCATTTTCCTTTTATACTATTATCAGTACAAAATATTCCCATTTTATTTTGCCTTTACTTTTACCTTTTTTAACTGATCTTCATCATTTTTTTCTTTTTCATCATTTTTCACCTGATGAAGCGGTATTTTCAGTGAGAATGTCGTGCCTTTACCTGATTCACTATAAAGTTTAATTGTTCCACCATGTGCAATTATAATATTTCTGGTTATAGCCAGTCCAAGTCCGGTTCCACCTGTATCCCTTGATCTTGCCTTATCAACACGATAGAATCGTTCAAAAACTTTTTCTTTTGCATCATCCGGTATTCCCACGCCCGAGTCTGCCACACGAATATAAAAATATTTATGGTCTGCATTCAGTGAAATGTGTATCCATCCATTTTCAATATTATATTTGACTGCATTTTCCACAAGATTTG
>CALMUC010000151.1 GCA_937872845.1 uncultured Lachnospiraceae bacterium
TACTCTTTTAATTGCATCCAGAATCACTCCATTTTCTCCAACGAGAATAATATTACTTCTTCTTCCCATTATTTCAAATATAAGATGTTCGTGAATCAGATCTCCCATTTCCGAAAAATGTTCTATTTCTATATCAGCAATCCTTTCAAATTCAGGTTGTTTTATATCAATTATGCGGCCGTTACCGATATATTTTCTTAAAAGCATGCAAAAATTCGGAGCAACACTGGGCGATTTACGTATTTCATCTGTAATATACATAAGCGGAAGTGAAGCATCTGCAGAAATATATATGCGGCTTGTCTCTTTTTGAGCTTTTATTATAAGCAAAATGCCGTCTTTCTCAGGCTGTTGTATTTTTATTATTCTTCCATTTAAAGTTTTTCGTTTTAATTCACAAACAAGAGAATTGAGAGTAATCCCGTCAAATGCCATTTATATTCCTTTCAAAATGAAGAAAGCGGGTTATATGCCCGCTTTCTTCAAACGTATTATATTGCAATCATTTTACACTTTAACTGTATCCCACTGAATCTTTTCTCACTGCCGCTGCATTTCTCTGCAACTGTTTTAATTATTACAGTTTTTACAGTTCATCATACATTTTCTCATACACCTTAGCCGAATTATCCCAGCTGTAATTCTGTTCCATTGCTCTGTAAACCATGCAATCCCATGCTTCTCTGTTTTCATAATAAACACGTTTTGCATAATTTATTGTATTAAGGAGTTCTCTTGAATCATAATTTGCAAATGAAAATCCGGTTCCTGTTCCTTCAAATTCGTTATATGGCTGTACTGTATCCTTTAGTCCTCCTGTTTCTCTGACTATCGGCAATGCTCCATACCTAAGTGCCATCAACTGTGTAAGGCCACATGGTTCAAATCTTGAAGGCACAAGTATAGCATCGCACCCTGCATATATTTCATGAGAAAGTTCATCGCTGAAATAAATATTTGCAGACAATTTTGCCGGATGAATTCCCTGATAATGTCTGAACATATCCTCATACCTGTGATCTCCAGTTCCAAGAACAACCATCTGAGTTCCGTCTGTCATTATGTCATTCATTGCATGATCAATCAGATCCAGCCCTTTCTGATCTGTAAGTCGTGAAACTATTCCCATCACAAATTGATTTTTATCCTGAGGCAGCCCAAGTTTTTTCTGTAATGCAAGTTTGTCTTTAACTTTCTTTTTTCTGAATGTATCTTTATTATAATGTTCAGCAATTTTTGAGTCATTTGCAGGATTATAAACATCATAATCTATTCCATTTACAATTCCCCAGAGTGAATCACACCTTGCCCTTAATAATCCATCAAGACCCTCGCCGTAATAAGGTGTCTGAATTTCTTTTGCGTATGTATTTGATACCGTAGAAATACGGTCAGCATATACAAGTCCGCCTTTCAGCATACTTGCATCCTTATTAATTTCAAGTTTGTCCGGTGTAAATAAATCTGTTGATAACCCCGAATATTCCTGAACTGTCTTAATGTCCCATCTTCCTTGAAATTGAAGATTATGAATTGTCATAACACTCTTCATTCCCTGATAAAATGGATTAGATGCAAAAAGTGTTTTCAAATACACAGGAACAAGTCCGGACTGCCAGTCATGGCAATGAATTATATCGGGCTGAAAACCTATTCCCGGCAAAATTGAAAGAGCAGCCTTGCAAAAATAACTATATTTTTCAATATCCCATTTTACATCACCATAAATATTGAATCCGTTAAAATAATATTCATTATCTATAAAATAAACAGGCACGCCTTCATATTCCATATACATAACACCTACATATTGCTGTTTCCAGCCAATATCCATGTGAAAATGCATAAGGTATTTCATATTGCTTTTGTACTTTGCCGGCAGACACATATAATTAGGAATAATTATACGAACATCATATTTTGTGCGGTCAAATTTTTTCGGCAAAGTTCCGACAACATCAGCAAGTCCTCCCGTCTTTATAAAAGGAACACATTCTGATGCAACATATGCAATCTTCTTCATAACACAACCCCTCCTGGGAAACACATTTTTAAGTTCTTCACTTCCCCATAAAAAACTTATTTCATGTATGTTTTCAAATAGGCTTCTATCTTATCAACAGTTCCTCTGATTCCATACCTGCCTGTATCCATCGAAAGTTCATATCCAGTTACATTATACCAGTCTTCTCCTGTATAATTCATATAATAATCTGCTTTTTTCTGATCCATTTTATGAATATATGTTCTTAATTCTTCAGTTTCCATGTTATGAACAGTTGATGCTCTCTTCATTCTAAAGTCAATTGAAGCATGAACAAATATACTCGTTGTGTCTTTCCTGTCCCGAAGAATATAGTTAGAACATCTTCCTACAATTACACATGATTCTTTATCGGCAAGTGATCTTATAATTTCAGACTGATAATTATAAATGTTTTTTAAATCCACAAGTTCATCTGTTTCACTCGGAAGATTGCCTTCATATTTTTCAGACGCAATAGCATAAAGTGATGTATCACGAATTCTGTCATCCTGCTCTGCTAAACTTTTTTTCATATTTGTACTGGTTGAAACAAGGTGAAACATCTCACTGTCATAACAGGCAATTCCGAGATCCTCTGCAAGAAGTTTTCCTACTTTAAGTCCACCCGAGCAATACTCTCTTGAAATTGTAATGACAACTTTATCCATAAACACCCCACCTTTCGCCGCATATGGCTACAGACCAAGTTTAATCTTCACTGTAATTTGTGTAAACAGACTGAACATCATCGTCTTCATCAAGCAGATCTAAAATTCTCTGAATTTTAATCTTATCGTCATCATTTGAAACTGACACATAATTCTGAGGAATAAGTGTGACCTCTGCTGATGCCATAGGAATCCCCTTCTTTTCAAATGTCTCACGTACATCTGAGAATTCATCCGGATCAGTAATGATTACATATGAATCATCATCATCCTCAAAATCTTCCGCACCTGCATCAAGCGCAAATATCATCATGTCGTCTGCAGTCATATCAATATCTGCATCTTCAAGTTCTTCTTTTGATATCAGAATCTGTCCCTTTTCATCAAACATATAAGATACACATCCTGTAGTTCCGACATTTCCGCCGCCCTTAGTAAATGCTGAACGGACATTCGCAGCAGTACGATTCTTATTATCTGTAAGGGCCTTTACTATAATTGCAGTTCCGGCTGGTCCATATCCCTCATATGTGTTATATACATAATTTACATTTTCGAGATTTCCTGCTGCACGCTTAATACCACGTTCGATTGTATCATTTGGCATATTACCTGCTTTTGCCTTTGCAATTACATCTCTGAGTTTTGAATTACTGTCCGGATTAGCTCCGCCTTCTTTTACTGCTACAGCAATTTCACGTCCTATGATTGTGAAAATTTTACCTTTCGCTGCATCATTCTTCTCTTTTTTCATTTTGATGTTTGCAAACTTTGAATGTCCTGACATCTTGATTCTCCTTTATTATTTGATTTCTTCGTTTATCAGAATTTACCTGCATTAGAACATTAACAATCATGTAATTTTACTTTGTGCTTTCAGATAGTTCACCTCAAATACCCTTTTTCCATTTTCAAAGTAAACCCTTGGAACACGGCGTGAAATATTACATACCAATTCATAGTTAAAACTGTTTGCAGGTTCAGCTACTTCTTCTACTGATATAGAATTTTCACCATCCCGTCCTATCAATGTGACCTCATCACATATTTTTGTATCAGGAATATCTGTAATATCTACCATAAATTGATCCATACAGACTCGTCCCAGTATAGGAGCATATTTTCCATGTATAAGTACTCTTCCTACACCTGACTGTGCTCTTGGATATCCATCTGCATATCCTGCTGAGACTGTAGCAACCCTTGTCGGCCGATTTGTTGTAAATGTCCATCCATAACTGATGCCACGACCCTCAGGAAGCATTTTTATATGTGTTACAAGGCTTTTAAGTGACATAACCGGTTCGATTTTCACAGACATGTCCACTTCCGGAGAGGGATATAGACCATATATTACAATGCCAAGTCTCATCATGTCAAACCCAACCGAATGAATTTCCATAGCTCCCGCGCTGTTGTCGATATGCTTATATAAAAATTTTAATCCGGCATTTTCAAGTGCATTTACAAAATTATAAAATTTTTTATATTGTTCATTTACAGCAGTCTTATCCTTTTCATCTGCTTTTGCGTAATGAGTAAAAATCCCCTCTATCAATATACCAGGAAGATTTTTTAATTTATTTGCTTCTTCAAGTCCATTCTTGTCACATTGAAATCCTATTCTGCTCATGCCACTGTCAACTTTAATATGAACCTTTGCTGTTTTGCCAAGTTCTACCGCTGTTTCCGAAAGAATGCGACATTTATCATAATCATATACAGCTGCCGTTATATCATTTTCGATAAGATCTTTAAATGATGTTTCATCCGTATAGCCCAATATAAGTATTGGTTTTTTTATTCCTGCATTTCTTAGTTCAAGTGCTTCATCAATACATGCAACACCAAAATAATCTGCAAACTCTCCCATTTTTTTTGCTGTCACAACTGCCCCATGACCATATGCATCAGCTTTTATTACAAGTAATGTTTTTCTTTCTTTCGGGTTTAATCCCTGCATTGTCAGAATATTTTTTTTCATTGCATCAAGATTAATATCTGCTTCTATTCTGTTACGCATAAAAAGCCTTCCTTCTGATTTATTACATTTTTTCTGCATTTCTGCCATCAATATTTTTACACATTCCAATTGCTGCTGGAATTTCTTTTATTATATCACTTGCAGTCATACCATACATACCAAATATATTTGAAGTTATATCTCCAGCCAGTGCATGTATTCCAACAGCTGCGACGCACTCTGCAAAGAATCTGTCAGGCATAATTTCTGTATCAATATCAAACCTGCTGCCATCATTTTTCTTATGTCTGCAATTTATCACATTTTTATGTCCGGTTGAAAATCCAGCAATTTTTTCATGCCTCTGACCGGAATGTCCAGTCTGTGCAAGTATCCCTGCTATTATACCTGTAAGCACATCTCCTGATCCGCCCTTAGCCATTCCTGCATTTCCTGCAGTATTTACGAATATATATTTTCCATATGAATTTGTAAACTTATCAAACCCAACGCATTCAGTTCTGTAATCTTTCAAAACAATACATGCCTTTAGTTTTATAGAAAGACTGGTCAATCTTTCTGTACGATTATCTGCCAGTTTCTCCATTGTTTCATTTATACCAAATGCCTTCTCCAGTCTGAGCATTTCAGCCATATGAGGTGAAAAAACAACTTGCACATTTCTTTTATTTTCCTGCAAATCATTTTCATAAGGATACATTATATATTTTTTATATGTTTCAACAACATCAGAATATTTTTCAAAAAGATTTATAGCATCAGCATCTATTATTAATTTTTCCGGTCTGGATTTAAAAACATTAATTAATATTTTTCGGGCTGTTTCACCTGTTCCGATTCCAGGCCCGATAACTGTAACATCTGACCATTTTACTTTTCCATAAATATAATCACTGTCTATGCTTTCTTCTCCATATGTTTCAATTATCGCCTCAGGAATTCTTTCGTTTAAAAATATACGATTTTTATCAGAGGTATAAACAACTACCATTCCTGCACCAGTATTATATGCTGCTGCAGCTGAAAAATATGCTGCACCTCCTATTTGTTCACTCCCTGCAATAAGAAAAACTTTTCCGCTGCTCCCTTTATTAATATTAAATTTCTTATCCGGAATAAATTTACTTATATCTGACTTTTCCATTTCAACATGAATTGCAAATGCTTGCTCATAATCATAAGTAAGTCCGATAGGCAGTGTTATAATTTTCCCTGAACAATTTTTCCCGTCACCATAAAGCATTCCATATTTTGTGAATCCAAATGTTACAGTTATATCTGCATTTATGGCACACCCAAGTACCTTACCTGTATCTGCGCTTATTCCTGTAGGTATATCAATACTTATTACTGCAATTCCTTTGCTGTGTTCAGCATTTATCATTTCTACTATTTTTTTGTGTATGCCATCAACAGTACGATGCAGACCTGTTCCAAAGATTGCATCAACTATCAGAAAATAATCACAATACGAAATATTGTCAAAGTTATCAATAATTGGAACTCCTGTTTTTTCAGCGGCATTTTTCTCAACATTATATGACTCTGTACAATTTGATATTTTACCTATTTCATAAATATCAACATTGTATCCTTCTGTATATAAAAGTCTTGCAAGTGCAATTCCATCTCCGCCATTATTTCCGCCTTCAACTGCAACAAGAATACGGTCTCGTTCTTTTCTAATCCCATCCGGCCTGCTTTGCATTTCAGAGATAATAACTTTTTTTGCACTTTCAGCTGCCTTTTCCATCAGAACAATTCCTGGTATTCCAATTTCATTTTGTGTATATTCATCTATTTTAGCTGCTTCTTTACCTGTCGGATATAGTTTCATATATTGTGTATACCTTTCTGATTGTTTACACAAATGTTCAAATTAAATATCACTGTATTTATATTTAAATTTATGATTAATATTCTGTCTTCAGTCCTGAACACTTAGTGCATAAATTCCCATTATTTCAGAACTGAACGTTTCAAGTTTCCATACTTTTTTACTATTTGCCCTGCTGTTAGGGTCATTTATATATAACCCGTCATCACCATATCCATATATCGTAATATAATGTCCGGATGGTGTGTCAGTAAAATGACCATGCGTAAGACTCAATACAAGAAAATCTCCATCATCAAGTGCATTTTCTATTGCTTCTTCTGTGTCTGCAATCTGAACACATTTCAATCCATAGTGTTCACACCCTATCCTTATAAGTTCATTTGATGTTCCCTGTCCTGCAATATAATATCCTTCTTTTTCGCTAAATGATGCTACTCTTGGAGGCGTGGCATAATAATCATGTTTAAGTGTTACCACTGCCATAGACAGGCATGTCGGAGCGCATCCTGACATACCAACTGTTCCTTTTCCATAAGGATCGTTTTTCCACCGTGCATCCTTTTGAAGCAGAAGTGGATGCGGATCTTCTTTTTCTGCTGTTGTAAGTTCTTTTCTATCTATTTTGGATATTTTTCTTATATCTTTGTCACCATTAACATTGAATGAATCTACATTTGCTGCGTCTCCATCAGTGCTTTTTTCTGATTTTTTTCCCTGTTTTGACTGTACACTTGAATTATACATTTTTGATTTCTCTTCTTGTGTAACAATATTATAATTTGCAGCGGCAGCTGTATTGTTTTTTATTTTTGCTGCAATTATAAATACTGCACAAAATACAGAAGCAAATGCCAATATATATATTACATTCACCCTTTTATGTTTTTTCGTCCTTCTGCATATTTTATTTATTTTTCTATATATTTTTTTTAAAGTACCTTTAAATGTAATATTCATTTTTATATTTTACACAAACCCTTTTTACGTTTTTTAAAATTAAACGGGCTTATTATAGCAGATTAATAAATTCTTTTCGATATATAAACTGAATTTTTACATATGAGTCATTATCATTTCATAAATTAATTAATCAACAATAATTATTTATAAAATAAAAAGCTGCGTACATTTATCATGTATGCAGCTCTTTACCGTTTTTTATATACTTAGTTTTTGTGCTTTTTTCTGGCACTTAGTCCTTGAGGTCCTGCGTCAATAATGACTTCATCTCCCATAGAAAGTGTATCACTTAGAATTTCTCTTGCTACAAGAGTTTCAACATTCTTCTGCAGAAATCTCTTCAATGGACGTGCACCGAAATTTGGATCATAAGCATTTTCAACAATATAATCTCGTGCTGCCTGTGTAAGTTCTATTTCTAACTCTTTATCAGAAAGTCTCTTATTCAGATCCTGCATCTGTAAATCTACAATTGCAGAAATATTTTCCTTTTGAAGAGGTCTGAACATAATAATTTCATCAAGTCTGTTTAAGAATTCCGGTCTGAAATGAGTTTTTAAAAGCTTTTCTATTTCAGATGCGGCTTCTGGTTTAATTGTATCATCATTTACATTTATCCCATCTATCAAAAACTCAGATCCCAGATTTGATGTCATTATTATTATAGTATTTTTAAAATCAACTGTTTTTCCTTTTGAATCCGTAACCCGACCATCATCTAATATCTGAAGCATAACATTAAATACATCCGGATGTGCTTTTTCTATTTCATCAAATAATACAACTGAATATGGATGCCTTCTGACGGCCTCAGTAAGCTGTCCGCCTTCATCATATCCTACATATCCAGGAGGCGCTCCTATAAGTCTTGACACACTGTATTTTTCCATGTACTCAGACATATCAATACGCACAATATTATTTTCATCATCAAACAGCGCTTCAGCCAGCGATTTTGCAAGTTCTGTCTTCCCTACTCCTGTTGGTCCTAAAAACATAAATGAGCCAATTGGCTTTGTCGGATCTTTAATTCCTGCTTTGGATCTCATTATTGCTTCTGATACAAGCCTCACTGCATCATTTTGTCCTATTACTCTTTTATGCAGAACATCCGACAAATGAAGAGTTTTATTTCTTTCACTTTCAGAAAGCTTATCAACAGGTATTCCTGTCCATTTTGACACAATACTTGATATTTCATCTTCAGTTACAGTTTCACGAATGAGTTTTCTGTTGCTGTCATTCATTTTGTTTTCAAGTTCTTCCAATTGCCTTTTTAATTCCGGAAGCCTTCCGTATTGAAGTTCTGCAACTTTTTCATAATCTGATTTACGAGTTGCTATTTCTATTTCGTCATTCACTTTATCTATTTCAAATCGGATACTATGGATTTCATCGACTCCTTTTTTCTCGGTCTCCCATGTTGCTTTCATAGAATTTGCTTTATCGTTAAGCTCACCAAGTTCCTTTGCAATATTATTCCTGCGTTCTTCCGATAAATGATCTTCTTCATTTTTCATTGCCTGCTGTTCAATCTGAAGCTGCATGATTTTGCGATTTACTTCATCCAGTTCAGCCGGCATCGAATTAAGTTCTGTCTTGATCATTGCACAGGCTTCATCCACAAGATCAATTGCTTTGTCAGGTAGAAATCTGTCAGTAATATATCTGTTTGAAAGTGTTGCTGCGGAAACAAGTGCATTATCTGAAATTTTCACTCCATGAAAGTTTTCATATCTGCTCTTAATTCCTCTGAGAATAGAAATTGTATCAGCCACAGTTGGTTCTTCTATCATAACCGGCTGAAAACGTCTTTCAAGGGCTTTATCTTTCTCTATATATTTGCGGTATTCGTCTACTGTTGTTGCTCCTATACAGTGAAGTTCTCCGCGTGCCAGCATGGGTTTAAGCATATTTCCCGCATCAAGCGATCCATCAGTTTTGCCTGCACCGACAATTGTATGGATTTCATCAATAAACATTATAATCTGTCCATCTGACTTTTTTACTGTATCCAGAACTGCCTTCAATCGTTCTTCAAATTCACCTCTATATTTGGCTCCGGCAATAAGTGATCCCATATCAAGTGAAAATATTTCCTTGTTTTTTAATGAATCAGGAACATCTCCCCTTACAATTCTTTCAGCCAGTCCTTCAACCACAGCTGTTTTGCCAACTCCCGGATCACCTATAAGAACAGGATTATTCTTTGTCTTTCTGGAAAGAATACGAACTATATTTCTTATTTCATTATCTCTTCCTATAACAGGATCCAATTTCTGTTCTCTGGCCCTGCTTACAAGATTTTCTCCATATTTTGAAAGTGCATCATATGTGTCTTCCGGATTATCTGACTGAACTGACTGATTTCCTCTTACATTCATCAGTTCTTTCATAAAATCATTTCTTGTTATACCGTATTTTTTTAAAAGTTGTTTTACTTCTTTTTCGCCCTGCTCAATCAACGCGATAAAAAGATGTTCAACTGAAATATATTCGTCCCCCATCTTTTTTGCTTCATCTTCAGCTTTTATAAATACCCGGTTCAATTCCTGACTCATAAAAACATCACTGTCAGCACCTGAAACTTTCGGCAGAGAATTGACAATTTTTTCTGCTTCACTGATCAGCTCATTTGTATTAACATTCATTTTTTTTATCAGTTTAACTATCAGACTGTCATCTATAGTAAGCAGACTATACAGAAGATGCTGTGATTTAAGTTCCTGATTGTTATTATCAAGCGCAATCTTTTGACAATTTTCAATTGCCTTACGTGAATTCTGCGTTAAATTTTCTAATTCCATAATTATCACTTCCTTTGTCTATAATTAATTAGAAAATATCAACAATTATTCTTATTTGTTAGCACTCTTGTGTGTCGAGTGCTAACCTTGTTTTTGTTATATCACTACATCTGACTAATGTCAACTGACTTTCACAAGTTTTGATTTACTTCTCCCTTTAAATTACAAATAAAAAGATCGGATTAATGTACCAGCATCCATATACAGCCTTTGTGATGTTTTCAGTCCATTCAATCCGATCTGTTGCAAAATCATTATTAATTTTTATAAAAAATAAATCTTTCGGCTTCTGAATTTAATCAGCTTAAAGCTTTCCGTCTATGCTTTTCGATTTGTTAAAAACATTTTACATTCCATTAAATACTTTTCTCAGCCTATAAGCTTAAATCCACAGTTTGCACAGAATTTAGCTCCATTTGCCGGCGTTCCGCAATTAGGACAGAATTTAGGTCCTGATGACTCGGTTGCATTACCCTGCATAGCTGACGGTTGTTGTACTGTGCCCTGCATACCTGTCTGTTGATTCATCTGATTCTGGTTCATCTGATTCTGGTTCATCTGATTCATCATCTGATTTGCCATTTGCATTCCCATTACCATTTGTGCCATACCACCCATTGTTGAATCACCATTAAGCTTTCCGTCAGACATTGCATCAACTGTTGAAAGCTGAGAATAGCGATTTACATCTCCAACCATTGACTGAGCAGCATTCTTATTTACAGCTTTCTGAATTTCTTCTGGATAATTAAAACTGTTTATAGCAAATCCTGTTACTGAAATTCCATCTCTTGATGTCTCATAATCAAGATCTTCTTTTATTCCCTTCGATATATCAAATGCACTGGCCTGAAGGTTAAACATATCCTTGCCTTCTTTTGATATCCACTTCATGAGAAGCTGATCAAGTACTGTAGTGATACGGATTTTCATATCATCTACAAGATATTGCTGCTTGATTCCCGCAACTTTATCAATCAGGACAGAATAATCATTTACTTTGAAATTACACGTTCCATTTGCTCTAACCGGAAGACCACCTGGAAGACTTGGTGTCTGAAGCATTATTGGTCCTTTGGTTCCCCATTTTATTGTAAATTCCTTAGTATTTACAAATAATACTTCCGCTCTTATTCCTGAGTTGAATCCAAATTTTATACCCTTTAATGTTGAAAGGAATGGAATTATCTGAGATTCTATATCATATTCTCCATCTTCTTTAAATACTCCTTCAACTTTTCCATTATAAAGAAAAATTGCATCCTGACCAGGTCGTATTATCAGCCGGCTTCCCTTTTTTATTTCGCGATTAGTCCACTTCCAAAAAATCATGTCCTCACGCCATTCTTCCCACTCTACTACATTTGCAAATTGATTTTTAAAAAGTCCCATATTGTCTCCTTCTTATATATTCTGTATACCCACTAAAATTCGTAAATAAAACACCAATTAGATTTCCGGATTTTCCGTAAATCTTCAGATTTTTTTGAAGTTTTCATTTTTCCGTTCTGTTATTCTAAAGTCTTATATTTATACTTCCGCCACTGCTATTGTTATTTCCATTATTGTTCATATTGCTGTCTGCTACTTTTGTCCTTGTAGTAGATGTATATGTATAATGTTCAAATCCATTTACTACTCTGGATTTTTGAGAATCAAGATATGTTTTTAAATTCGTTGTTACTTTCTCGCCTGAGTTTTTTGCAGCAATTACAAATATTAATGTACTTATCAAAAGAACTATTATCAGCTGTACCCACGCATTCATTAAAATTTCCATCAGATAAATGTACCTCCTCCAAGCATTACAAGCAATCTAATAAGTACCCAAGCAATAATTCCAACCGTAAATATACATCCCACCACTTTTCCTTTGGATATTGGTGGTTTACCCGCAATTTTACCTGTTTGTGCATTCATCGCGAATGAATAATCTTTTCCATTATAAACAACATAATTAATCCAAAGAGGGAAAAGACAATATTTCGTATCAAGTCTGTTTATATAATAATCCCTGTTTTTTATTGAAACTGAATCATATCCAATTATTGATTTCACAACAAAATCATCCATATATCCGCTTACACGTTTCTGTACACGCGGAAACATTTCCTGATCCGTATAATCATATTTTTCTGCTGAATATCCGGAAAGAAACGCAGGTGCAAAATTCTGCAATTCTTCAAAATGAAATGGTTCCATAACATCCATCATATGATCATCAAGACGTTTT
This sequence comes from uncultured Lachnospiraceae bacterium, assembly GCA_937872845.1. Lineage (GTDB taxonomy): Bacteria > Bacillota > Clostridia > Lachnospirales > Lachnospiraceae > Eubacterium_Q. The sequence continues at coordinate 12,519 of CALMUC010000151.1, forward strand.
GATGCATCAGCCGGAACCTTTTCAAAATTTGTATCTATCTGACGATATGCATCATAATGTCTGGTTTCTGTAACCTGATAATCGCCTTCTCTGTATGAACGTGACTTTGTACATTCTGCTAATGCCGATCCCTGGCCTTTAACATCATATATCCAAAATGGCGCATAAAGTCCCTCAACAGATTTTACTTTTACCATGTTTTTAAAATCAGATGGTGCAAAAAATAATTTTTTTGTCCATTTCTGAAATTCCATATCTGCGTCACGTTTTTCATATTTGAATGGGATAACACAGTCAGGTCTTACAACTCCACTTACACGATCATTTATAACAACAGGTGCTCCACAATATGCACACTGTGTTGCTGCAGTATTTTTATTTACCATTATTTTAGCTCCGCAGCTCTGGCATGTATATTCAAATATTTCTCCAGATTCATCTCCCACAGCCTGATGTGGATGATCATCCGAAATCTGCATTTCTCCACCCTGTGTTACCACTTCCTCATGTCCGCAATTCTGGCATTTCAGTTTTCCACTTACAGCATCAAATACAAGATCAGAACCACAGTCCGGACATTTGTACTGGATAGTCATTTTTATTCCCCCTTTTCATTTTCGTAAATTGTATATTAATTATAGAACAAATGATATTTCATTCATATTTTTTCATAAGATCTTCCATCTGCTGATCTTCTTCCGACTTTCCAAGGCTCTTATATGCATCCTGAATATCTTTTGCATATTCTATACTATCAGTATTTTTTTCACCGAGGTCATTCCGAAGTGACATTATATCACTTTGCCTTTTTTCTCGCATCTGTGTCATCTGATCCAGTTCTGCTGCTGCCTTGTCATATCTTGTCTGTGCATCATCCTGTTTCTTCTCTGCAGCATCTAGATTTATCTGAAATTCTTCTTTTCTCTCTTCATCTGAATCAGCCTCTGCTCTTTCAACATATTTACGGAACTTGCCTACTTCTGCTTTAGCATCTGCAAGTTCACGTCTGACACGTTTTTCATTCATTTCATAAGCATTGAATTCTGCATCTATATCTCTAAGATCCGTCTGAAGACTGTCCATCTGCTGACGAATTTCATTTTCTGTATGTTTTTTCGAATTTCTCCATGCATTTATATTTGATGCCATTATGTCCTTGAATCTTCCCAATACTCCCATATTTTCCTCCTGAAAATTTTATATTTATAAATTTATGGTTGCAAAAATCAAACTCATTTATCAAGTGTAAAATTTCAATTTTCTTTGCTCCAGAGATAGCAATATGCCTGTGTTCTTGCCGCAAATGGTTCACTTACAAGAAGTTTTCTCACTTCCTCCCGTGTATACCATGCCGCTTGAATTTCTTCAAATTGCGAATCACTTTCTCTTATTTCTCCATCAGCCTTACCTATTATACATATATTCTGTTCATTTGAAAAACCTACTGCACTATAACTTTTTCTCAAATAATCATCTATAGAGACAAGGCTAAGTCCTGTTTCTTCAAAGAGCTCTCTCTTTGCCGCTTCCTCCGGACTTTCTCCCGAATCTATAAGTCCAGCCGGAAAATTCATTACCCACATACCTGCTGCCATTCTAAATTCCTTGTTAAGAAGAATTCTTTCATTATCCAGACTGGTCAGCATAAGCACAACCGCATCTGCATTCCTGCCATGAAGTCCATCATAATCTGTAATATCATTATTCCTGCTTATCATTTCATAATTTTTTTCTTCATCATTCTCGGTTTTATAAAGAATGTCATATCTTGTTATAAATTTGCCTTCTTCTTTCTTTTTTATATTCTGAAATTGCATTTATATACCTCATATTGACGTTCTCAACAGCTATTAATGACGTAATTGCTCATGCGACTGAATTTTGTAAAATCTGCATTTTTACAAACATATTCCACATTTCATTATGATCTATTATTCTCTTCACATAAATACATATTCATATCATTGAAGTCTTTCACATATATCTGCAAATTCCCCTTGATTTGCCTTGATCAAATCATATGGTGAAAGTTTTAACTGAACTCCTATTTTCCCTGCACTGACATAAATAAAATCAAGCTTTTCTGCTGAATTATCAACTCTTGTAACATATTGTTTTTTCATTCCGACAGAGGTACATCCTCCACGTACATATCCTGTAACCGCTGTCAAATCTCTGACATGAATCATTTCAACAGACTTTACACCAACAGACTTTGCTGCAGCTTTTAAATCCAGCTCTTTTTCAATAGGAACTACAAATACAAAATAGTCCCCATTCCCTGATTTTGCAACAAGGGTTTTATAAACAAGTTCAAATGGCAATCCAAGTTTCTCTGCTGTTGTTTTACCATCTATAAAATCACCAGCTTCATAAGAAAAATGTTCATATGATATTTTCATTTTATCCAAAATTCGCATTGCATTTGTTTTTATTTCTTTATCTTTTTTTGACATTGTTTTATTGCCCCAATTCAAATATTGTACATACCCGCCACCAACAAATATAATTTAACTTGCGCACTGTATGTATAAGAAATTATTATATTTCAAAATCAATTAATTCTTATCAATATTCTGTCTTATACCTTCCATTTCATTATCCATTTCAGAAAGCATGTCCGCACAATTTTTCAATTTTTCCTGCACCTGAGATGCTTTTGATATTTGCTTTTTATATTTTAATTTATGGTCAACAGATGCCCAGAAATCCATTGCTATAGTACGGAATTGAACCTCCACTTTCATATGTTTTTTCCCTTCGGCAAGAAATATTGGAATATCAAGAATCATATGAAGGCTACGATATCCATTTGCCTTAGGATTTTCTATATAATCCTTCCTTGAAAATAAAAGAATATCATCCTGCTGTACAAGTAAATCTGCCAATCTGTAAATATCTTCTTTAAAAGAACAAATAACTCTTATTCCTGCTATATCGTAAAGCTTACTTTCCATGTTCTCAACTGTAACCGGAATTTCACGAAGTTTTAACTTTGCAACAATACTTTCAGGTGATTTCAATCTTGTTTTTATTGACTCAAAAGGATTACGGTCATACTGTAATGAAAATTCAGCATTTAGAACATTTAATTTGGTTTCGACCTCCATAATTGCGCATTTATAAAGTGTCATCATTCTGCGAAAATCCCAGCTTTGTATCACATCTTCAATATCTGCAGCCATTTTTTCATTTTCCGACAAAATTGTTTTTGTTGCTTCTCTTTTTACCGTTTCTGTTTTCATTTCCATATTATATTGTCCCATATTTTTTTATTTTACTGCAGTGACCTGAATGTCTGATTTCTGTATTCTTTGGGTGTCACATTCATAACTCGCTTAAATACACTTATGAAATAACTGTGTGATGAAAAAGATAAATCTGTCGAAATTTCTATACTTGATTTATCTGTAAATCTAAGAAGCCAGCACGCTTCCTCCACTTTTTTATCACGAATAAATTCACTTACTGTACATCCCATCTCTTTTTTAAAAAGTTTCGATAAATACGTTTCATTCAGTCTCACATGTTCAGCAAGTTCAGATACGGTTATTCCATCATGCAGGTTTTCATTTATATAATCAATACATAATACTATCTGCTTTGAATGTGCCTTATTCATATTCCTGTCTGCCATCAGTTTTGAAAATCTAACTATCATCTCTTCCTGAATAATGTGAATATCATCAAGACTTGTCATATTATCCGCACGCCTTATAAAGGCATCACTTGTCTTATATGCAACATCCTGTCCCAATCCATGCATAATACAAAGCCTTGTTACAATTGTAACCATTGCCACAAAATGATACATTGCATTGCGAAGCGGATTTGTGGAAAGAACTCCTCTGACACTTGCATCTGAGCGTGGTTTTGAATGCCATTCATTTAAAACCTGTTCTGTCTTCCCTTCTGCTATGAGATTATAAAATGCCATCTCACTGTTATATGTCGGATGTTTTTCATCTGTTTCACGTTCAGAAAATATTCCGTTTGCAATTTCATGTTCTATATTAGCCATAACATCCCCCTAAATTCATTTTTTATATTTTCCCCAATTTAGCAAGAATTTTAATATAAAATACAAATATTTTGTAGATCGGAAGAGCGTC
>CALMUC010000152.1 GCA_937872845.1 uncultured Lachnospiraceae bacterium
ATGTGCAGGAAATTACAAGCAACCGTTCCGAAGTTCAGAGACTGTATCAGATAAAAAAGAGAATCTATTCTATTATACAGAGACTGATGATACAGGGAACTTTTTTGCTGCTGCTCGCTGTTCTTGGATATGGATTGTTTTTTGCGTTTCAGAAACCAATTACACATCCAGTAACAGAAAGTGAAATACTTCAGTTTATTACCTGTTTTGGGGCGATTGTAGTAACTATTTTCTTTTGGGGAATATTGGCTAATACATTGTCTATGCTTTTTCGCAATATGTGGATGGGAATTGGAAGCAGTCTTTTGATATGGGTAGCAACAAATTCCACAGGTGGAGATAAACTTTTTGGAGCATGGAATCTGTTTTCTTATTCTTTTAGAGATATAGAAAATACTGCCGATATTACATGGCTGTATGGGAAAGGCTTGTGTATTTGTATCGGACTGATTTTGTTACTGGCATTGCCGAAGATCGTAAGAAAGAGAGGGTAAATTTATGAGTATTCATATTGAGGATTTAACGGTAAGATTTAAGAATAGTGTCACAGCAATCGACCATGCAGATTTAGATATACCAAATGGGATATTTGGACTATTGGGAGAAAATGGAGCGGGAAAGACAACTTTGATGAGAGTTTTGACCACTGTGCTTAAACCTACAAACGGAATGGTTACATTAGACGGAATTTTGTATAGCGAAGGAAACTATGAAAAAATCCAAAGAAAGATAGGGTATTTACCACAGGAAATTGAACTGTATCCTAATTTGACGGTTCAGGAGTGTTTGGAGTATATGGGAGATCTGGCAGGTGTTCCGAAAGCAGAATGTAGAAAGCGGATAGATTATTATTTGAAAAAGACCAGTCTTATAGAACATCGTAAGAAGAAAATGAAGCAGTTATCAGGCGGTATGAAGCGACGGGTAGGATTGGTGCAGGCGCTTTTAAATGAACCGGAATTTTTAATTGTGGATGAGCCAACTACCGGTTTAGATCCGGAGGAACGTATTCGCATCCGCAATTTGTTAGTAGATTTTTCTGAAAACAGAACGGTTTTGTTTTCAACTCATGTGGTAGAAGACTTAGCTGCCACCTGCAATCAGCTTGCAATTATGCATAAAGGTCGATTTCTGTATGCGGGTTCTATGAAGAATTTGACAGAAGAAGCACAGGGGAAAATCTGGATTTGCAAAGTACCTGATGAGAGAAAAGCAAGAGAAGTGGAACAGAAGTATCGTATTACATCTAAACAGTATGTTGAGGGGGGATTGCAGTTAAGAGTGATTTCTGAAATACAGCCAGAATTGGAGTGTATGTCAATTCCTGCAACGTTGGAAGATGCTTATATTTATGTGACGAATCAATACGAGTAGATAAAGCACCATCTGATGCTTTACTACCAGTTGCACGTTGTTCGCTTTGAATATTTGTGGAGAAAAAGTATGTATTATTTTGGCTTTCTATAAAACCTATAAACCAGCCATTTATATCCTGCCCGTTCACTCGTCCGGTTCCGGTTTTTCCATAAATTCTCCATTTTCAGAGGCGGTAAGATGGATGGAATTTTTGACGGCATGAATATTAGCAGGAGTAAAGTTGAAGTTGTTTCGATATAAATTTTTCAAAAGTTCAACTTGTTCTACTGGTGAAATCTTTAAGGATGACTGCATCCAGTAGGAAGAGAAATCTCCGGATATATTTTTATTGCCATATCCTATTTGCTGAAGGTATGAATTTATAGTGGAAGATCCGAGCTGCTTGTC
>CALMUC010000153.1 GCA_937872845.1 uncultured Lachnospiraceae bacterium
GAGAACAGCCCTGTTTGTCATCATTAGTGATACAGATGACACATTCAACTTTGTGGTAGCGATCATGTACACCCAGCTCTTTAACCTGCTTTGTGATAAAGCGGATGATGAGCATGGAGGCCGACTTCCCTATCATGTACGGCTGCTTCTTGATGAGTTCAGCAATATCGGACAGATTCCAAAATTCGACAAATTGATTGCTACGATCCGAAGCAGGGAAATCTCCGCTTCTATCATTCTGCAGTCACAATCTCAGCTGAAAACCATCTATAAGGATGCTGCTGAGACGATCACAGGTAACTGTGACACTGTTCTTTTCCTGGGGGGAAAGGAAAGTTCCACACTGAAAGAAATATCAGAAACCCTGGGAAAGGAAACCATTGATCTTTACAACACATCAGACACCAGAGGCAGCAACCGGTCCTATGGACTGAACTATCAAAAGACTGGAAAAGAACTGATGAGTAGAGATGAGCTGGCGGTCATGGATGGAGAAAAATGTATCTTACAGCTTCGAGGAGTCCGGCCGTTTTTAAGCAACAAATATGACATCACAAAGCACAAACGGTACAAGGAACTTGCCGATTTCAATAAGAATAATGCGTTTGATGTCGAAAAATATCTGGCACACCGACTGGTGATGTCGAAAGATACAGAATTTGAAATGTATGAAGTAACTGTAACACAAGAAGATGTATCAGCGATTGAAGCTGAGGAAGGTGAGGACTGATATGAAAGAAAGAATTCGAGCACCCTGCTACTACTGATAAGGGTACAAAAAGGTCTGAATAAAAGGGAAAGGAGTAGAGCCAAACGCTTACAGACCATAAGAAAAAGCGTTTGTTCATACATTTGATTATGGCTTTTTTTAGCAGTGCAATCAATATCCTTCAGACACTGGTCGTTGCAATCGGTGCCGGTCTTGGTGTCTGGGGCGTAATCAACCTGATGGAAGGTTATGGAAACGACAACCCGGGTGCAAAATCCCAGGGAATTAAGCAGCTGATGAGCGGTGGTGGTGTTATCCTGATCGGAACACAGCTGATCCCGCTTCTGAGTGGATTATTTGGTTAAGAGAAAGGAGTAGAGATCCATGTTCAGTCAGATTTTTGATGCGATTGAGGAATGGATGAGGGAACTCTTAACCGGGATGATCACTTCCAACCTGGACACGATGTTTACTGATGTCAATCAAAAGACTGGTGAGATCGCTACCCAGGTTGGACAGACCCCGCAAGGGTGGAACGGCAGCATATTCAGTATGATCCGGAACTTATCGGATTCCGTGATCATGCCGATCGCAGGTATTATTATCACACTCGTACTCTGCTACGAATTGATTTCTATGCTGACCGAGCGCAACAACATGCATGATATTGATACCTGGATGTTTTTCAAGTACTTCGTAAAAATGTGGATCGCTGTATATCTGGTGAGTAACACATTTACGATCACAATGGCGGTATTCGATGTGGGCCAGCACGTAGTTAATTCTGCGGCCGGTGTTATCACAGGAAGTACCGCCATTGATATTTCTTCGGCATTGACGGATCTTTCCGCAACCCTGGAAAGTATGGAAATCGGAGAACTTGTTGTATTGGCGCTGGAAACCCTTATCGTCGGCTTCTGTATGAAGATCTTGTCTGTACTGATCACAGTGATCATGTATGGACGTATGATAGAGATTTACCTATATACCTCAGTTGCGCCGATTCCATTCGCAACTATGAGTAACAGAGAATGGGGACAGATCGGCACAAATTATTTCAGAGGACTCTTTGCCCTGGCTTTCCAGGCATTTCTGATGATGGTATGCGTTGCAATCTATGCAGTGCTTGTTGCAGGTATCCAGTATTCAGATAATCTGAGTTCTTCATTATTTGGCGTTATGGCTTACACAGTAATCTTATGCTATAGCCTCTTTAAGACGGCATCCTTAAGTAAGTCGATATTTAACGCGCACTAAATTACAGGAAGGAGTGAAAATCATGGCATATGTCAGCGTACCGAAAGATTTAACGAAGGTAAAGAATAAAGTAGCATTTAACCTGACCAAAAGACAGTTGATCTGTATCGGGATAGGTGCTGCAATGGGAATTCCAAGCTATTTCCTCTTGCGTAATGTGATGGGAAACAGTAATGCAGCAACGGTCATGGTGCTTTTGATGTTACCGGCATTTTTATTTGCCATGTACGAAAAAGACGGGATGCATCTGGAAGATGTTCTGATGCATATGATCCGGGTGAAGTTTCTTCGTCCACCCGTCAGAAAATATGAAACTGAAAACTATTATGAAACAGATCCGGAACGGATCAAGCAGTCTCCGGATGCAGGAAAACCGAAAGGAGGAAAAACGGTTGCGAAAAAAGAAAAATAAGAAAACTGTCGCAGATACCGGATACAAAAAAGTAGACAGAAAAGAGAAAAAGAAAAAAGAAAAGCAGGAGGAAAAACGCAGGCAGAAAAAACTGTCCGTCCAGCAGTCGATCGCTTATAAGGAAATGGGAAGAGATGGAATCTGCAGGGTACAGGGAAAAACGTATTCTAAGTGTATCCGCTTCTATGACATCAACTACCAGCTGGCTCAGAACGAAGATAAAAATGCAATCTTTGAAAACTGGTGTGATTTCCTCAATTACTTTGACAGCAGCATCCATTTTCAGCTGAGCTTTATCAACCATAAGAGCAGCATGAAGGAGTTTGAGCAGGTCATCCGGATCCGACCACAGGAGGATGCTTTTGATGATGTCCGTATGGAATACGCAAAGATGTTGAAACAGCAGCTGGCAAAAGGAAACAACGGTCTGGTGAAGTCAAAATATATCACCTTTTCCATCGAAGCGGATAATATCCGGGAAGCAAAGCCAAAGCTGGAACGTATTGAATCAGATATCCTGAACAACTTCAAGATCCTTGGAGTTCCGGCATATCCGCTGAATGGCGTGGAACGTCTGCAGATACTGTATGAGACTTTCAATCCGGATATCATGACAGACTTCCAGTTTGATTATGGTTCCATGATCCGGACAGGACTCAATACAAAGGATTATGTGGCACCGACCAGTTTTGTATTCCGAGACAGAAATACGTTCCAGATGGGAAATACTATCGGGGCTGTCTCTTATCTGCAGATCCTGGCACCGGAGCTTACGGATAAGATGCTGGCAGAATTTCTGGATATCGATAAGAACCTGATCGTCAACCTGCATGTCCAGTCTGTGGATCAGATGAAGGCAATCAAGCTGGTAAAAAGCAAAGTGACGGATATCAACCGTATGAAAATCGAAGAACAGAAAAAAGCAGTCCGGGCCGGATACGATATGGATATCATTCCATCGGATCTGAACACGTATGGCGGAGAAGCTAAGCGTCTGTTAGAAGACCTGCAGTCACGAAATGAGCGTATGTTCCTTGTAACAGCGCTCTTTTTAAATACTGCAAAGACAAAACAGGCACTGGATAATGCCATCTTCCAGACGGCCGGTATTGCACAGAAATATAACTGTGTGCTGAAACGTCTGGATTATCAGCAGGAAGAAGGATTGATGAGCAGTGTTCCGTTGGGAGTAAATCATATCCCAATCAAGCGGGCTCTTACGACTACCAGTACAGCAATCTTTGTTCCGTTTACGACACAGGAACTTTTTATGGCAGGAGAATCCCTGTATTACGGATTAAATGCACTCAGTAACAACATGATCATGGTGGATCGTAAAAAGCTGAAAAACCCGAATGGATTGATCCTTGGTACGCCTGGATCCGGTAAATCCTTTGCAGCAAAAAGAGAAATCACCAACGCTTTCTTTGTTACGAAGGATGACATTATCATCGGAGATCCGGAGGGTGAGTATTATCCACTGGTCCATGCACTTGGCGGACAGGTCGTACACATTTCACCGACCAGTAAGGATTATATCAATCCGATGGATATCAATATGGATTATTCCGATGATGACAATCCACTTGGTGTAAAATCCGATTTTGTCCTGTCCTTATGTGAGCTGATCATGGGAAGCAGGGATGGTATTGAAGCAGAGGAAAAATCAGTGATCGACCGTTGTCTTCCACTGGTGTATCAGAAGTACTTTGCAGATCCAAAACCGGAAAATATGCCGGTCCTTGGTGACCTGTATGATTGCCTCAGAAAGCAGAAAGAACCCCAGGCCCAGAGAATTGCAACAGCACTGGAAATCTATGTAAATGGATCACTGAAAGTATTCAACCATAGAACCAATGTGGAACTGAATAACCGTATTGTCTGCTTTGATATTAAGGAACTTGGAAAGCAGCTGAAGAAAATCGGAATGCTCATCGTCCAGGATCAGGTATGGAACAGAGTTACGATCAACCGTGGCATCAAATCTACCAGGTACTATATCGATGAATTCCACCTTCTGCTCAAAGAAGAACAGACAGCAGCTTATTCCGTAGAAATCTGGAAGCGATTCCGTAAATGGGGTGGTATTCCAAGTGGTATCACCCAGAATATCAAAGATCTTCTTGCCAGCAGGGAAATTGAAAATATCTTTGAGAACAGTGATTTTATCCTGATGCTGAACCAGGCTGCAGGTGACAGACAGATCCTTGCAAAACAGCTGAATATTTCCCCATATCAGTTGTCTTATGTGACGAATTCCGGGGAAGGAGAAGGACTTCTTTTCTATGGAACAACAATTATTCCATTTAAGGACAAGTTCGATAAGAACTTGAAGCTGTACAGTTTGATGACTACAAAACCGGAAGAAGTTGAAAAACGAGAGAAAGAAATGGAGGCGGAAAAGCATGAAGGAAATCGATAAGATCCGAATCAGGCAGTGGAACCAGGATAATCCTTACATTCAGATGAAAAATCTGGAAAATGCACAGCCTGGATACCGTGTTCATACAGTCAATGATGATCATCATCTGTATGAACTTCCGCTGGAAACACAGAACATTATCCTTGACTGGGTATTCTGGAATTTTTATCCGGCACAGAAAATCTATCCGCATCTTACCAGTGATGATCTGAAAGAAGTTCTGTATAAACGTACCCAGATCCATCTGCACAACAATCAGTTCAAGGAGGCTATGCTGATCAATGGTTTCTGGCCGAGAGATCCGAGTGAATTGAACTGGGTATTTCATATCCAGGCGAGCTCTCCAGCAATCAGGACACAGGCAGATGGTTATCCTGGTATCCCGATTATAGGACGCCAGGAACTGAATGAGTACAGAAAGAAAAGTTGTGCCAGGAGGTGATGACCTATAGCTGGAAAAGAATTTAAAGGCAAAGATAAAAAGGTCGCAAAGATGACCAGGGAGGGTTTGACAGAAGAAAACCTCCGTGATGGTAGTGTAAAAGATATCAGTCACAGGAGTCGAGGACGACCGGAAAATAAGGAAGAATTTGTTCCTGAACGGGAACGGAAAAAGGCTGAGAATGAAGATTCAAAATCAGGAAAAGGAAAACGACTGCAGATGGAAAAGATCCGGAAATCTTCTGTCCGGCAGGAAGCTGTTGAGGATACAGTTGAAGTTACACCGGAAGAAAAAGTATCCGGATATCGAAAGAAACTGCATCGTCATGAAAAAATCCCGGATGATGATAATAATCTGAACAGCCAAAAGAAATCCATTCGGAAGAAGCAGCTGCAAAAACAGATGACCAAAGAACAGGCAAAAGCCGGAAGATTATCTTTTGATGATGAAGGAAATCAGATGGTGAAAGGTGCTGGCATGAAACCGGGAGGGACAGCCGGGAAATACATTGCTACACAAGCTGTTATATCTGGCATGAAAGCAGTCACTTCCGAAGAGGAAGAAACAGATGAAAATGCAGGTGTGGAAAGTGCCAGACTTGCAGAGCGTGAAACAGAAGCTGCGTTACGTGGCCTACGTCATGCTCAGATCCGCAGCAAACGAACGGATGTGAAAACCCATCGCAGAGGTTATCGTGAGGCTACTGTAGAAAAGAAACTGAAATTTGGTTCTGCAGAAAGTATGGAAGGAGTCAAACATGCAGAATCGGTAAAGAACGCTGAGCAAAAGAGACATTTCTATAACCGCTTCTTTCAGAAAAAACGATATAAGGATGCATACCGGGCAGCCAGAGCCGGAAAATCCGCTGGCAGTCTAGGTGGAGCAACAACCATTGCCGGTGTCGAGAACATGACGGTAAAAGCAAAGATTGCCTTGAAAGAGATTATAAAGCGTAATCGTGCCATGTTCGCAGGCATCGGTATTTTTGCGCTTCTTTTTCTTGTCATAGCAGTATCTCTGGGGAGCTGCAGTGCTTCTATCGAGGGTGCTGGATCTGTGATCGGTATTACAACGTATCCAAGTTCAGACGAGGATATTTATGCTGCCGAAAACAGATATGCTGCTTTGGAAAGTGCCTTGAATCAGCAGATCAATGAGATGGAACGAAGACATCCAAATTATGACGAGTATCAGTACAACATTGCTGAGATTGGTCATAATCCATACCATCTTATCTCGTATCTTACTGCAAAATATGGGGACTGGACGTACTCAGATGTTGAAAACGAGCTGCAATCTCTTTTTGAAGCACAATATCATCTGAATACAGAAGGTCGAACAGAAACGGTGACAGAAACCAGAAATGTTCGAGTCGGAGAATCATTAGGACAGGTAGTGACCAGCGGATATTGTAACTGTCGAATCTGTTGTGGTGTATGGTCCGGAGGTCCAACTGCTAGTGGTGCATATCCAACTGCAAACCATACCATTGCTGTAGATGCTTCCAATCCATTTGTGCCGATTGGCACTAAGGTAGTAATGAATGGTGTGGAATACACAGTTGAGGATACCGGAGCCTTTGCACGATATGGTGTGCAGTTTGACGTTTACTATGATAACCATGCTGCCGCTTCTGCTCATGGACATCAGACCTGGGAAGCCTATATCGCAGATGACAATGGCAGTCAGGAAGTAACGGTTACCAGTACAAGCACTAAGAAGATTCTATATGTGACACTGACAAATGGAAGCTTTGATGCTGTGGCAAGAGCCAATCTGAATGCAGAACAGCTGATTATTTACAATGCGTTAAATACGACCTATGGAAACAGAAATTATCTGTGGGATGTAAACAATGTGACCAGTGGATCAGGCGGTAATGGAATGAGCTATGAGATTCCACCGGAAGCACTGCAGGATGAAGAATTTGCCCGGATGATCCGAGAAGCGGAAAAATATCTGGGAGTACCTTATGTATGGGGTGGTTACTCTCCGTCCGGATTTGACTGCTCAGGATTCGTATCTTATGTCATTAACCACTGTGGTAATGGCTGGAACTATGGACGATTGACCGCAGATGGATTAAGAGGCGTATGTACTTATGTATCACCGGGAGAAGCAAAACCAGGAGATCTGATTTTCTTCCAGGGAACGTATAACACATCCGGTGCAAGCCATGTGGGTATCTATGTCGGTAACAATATGATGATCCATTGCGGGGATCCGATCCATTACTCAAATATCAGCACATCCTACTGGCAGCAACATTTCATGTGCTTTGGAAGACTGCCATAAAGGGGTGAACGAAGGGAGGTGAAAGTTTGAATAAAAAGATTAAAAAATATCTGGATGAGATTGCCAAGACAGAGAAAAAGATCGCGGATCTGCAGCAATATCTTAGGGGTGTCCAGGCTGCATTAAAGCAGGAAGAGGACAATGAGATGATCAGGTGCATCCGTGGTATGAAGATGGATAATGATCAGTTATATGATCTTTTGGATGGTATCCAGAGTGGAAAAGTTAAATTTCAGGTAAGCAGGGAGTCTGACGATGAAGGTTCAGGCTCCTTTGTATTCACAGAAGAAAATAAGGAGGAATATCAGAATGGTGAAATGGAAGAAAATGAATAAGAAAATGGCAGGACTGCTGTTGGGAGTCATGATGCTTTTTACAGCATCAACCACAGCATTTGCCTATGTGGATGAATCGGCAGAGGCATCCAAAGTAGAGACAACTCAGACGGAACAGTCAACAGACAAAGAAGAGAAAAAGGACGAGGCGACAAACACAAACGAGGTGCTGCCGGAAGATGGAACAGACAAGGGAACTGCATTTACGACACCTGGCAATGGTGAAGTCAAGGATGACATTACCGATGATTCCACAAAGGAATTTCTTACGGTTACAACGAAGAATAACAACACTTTCTATATCGTGATCGACCGTAGTGCCACATCACAGAATGTCTATATGTTATCCCAGATTGATGAGAATGATCTGTCCGAATTTCTGGATAAAGACAGCACTGCTACTGTCGTAACACCACAGCCAGATAAATCAAAGGTAGTGCTGGATGAAACAAATAATGAGGATGTAGACAAGGAAGCTACCATTGATCCGGAGAAAACAGCATCTGCAAAAACCAATATGGGTGCAATGGCAACAATCCTGATTTTGGCTCTCGGCGGTGTGGCAGCTTACTACTACTTCAAGATCTATAAACCTAAAAAAGAGGAAGATGAGGATGATCAGCCGGAAGGTTTGGAAACAGGTGGACTGGAAGAAGTTCCGGATGAGGAAGAGTCTGAAGACGAAGATTTTGAAGAAAATGAAAAATAAATAAACTTTTTTAGCGGAGGGGGCTGTAAAACATGCTCTCTCCGTTTCGTTATATGAAGGAGGTAATACATCATGTATTTAGTAATTGCAGAAAAACCAAGTGTATCAAGAGCAATCGCAGAAGTGATTGGAGCACAGGAACGAGAAGACGGATATTTAAGAGGAACCGACTGTATGGTCAGCTGGTGCTTCGGACATCTGGCCGAATATGTTTCACCGGATGCTTACGATGAGAAATTTAACCAGTGGAGATATGAAGATCTCCCGATCATCCCGAAAGACTGGAAAGTTACAGTCTCAGAAGATAAGAAAGATCAGTTCTATATCTTAAAAAGACTGCTCAACAGTCCGGAAATTGAATACGTCGTAAATGCCTGTGATGCCGGACGTGAAGGAGAATTAATCTTCAAACATGTCTATGACTTATCCGGAAGTAAAAAGCCGGTGAAACGATTATGGATCAGTTCTCTGGAAGATTCAGCAATCCTTGATGGAATGCAGCATCTGAGATCCGCAGAGGAATACCGACATCTGGCCGAAGCTGCTGTATGCCGTTCTCAGGCTGACTGGCTGGTAGGAATGAATGCAACCAGAGCTTACACCACAAAGTACTTCAAAAAGCTGACCGTTGGAAGGGTTCAGACACCGACACTTGCCATGTTGGTGGAACGTGCCGGACAGATCAGCAATTTCCAGAAAGAAAAGTATTTCAATGTAGAACTGGATTGTGACGGAATTCCGGCAGTAAAGCCAAAAATCTTTGATCCGGATGAGGCGGAACAGTTAAGAAGTAGATGCCAGGGAAGTGAAGCTATTGTCACAGCAGTAAAAGAAACGGAAAAGAAAGTAAAAGCACCAAAGCTTTATGACCTGACCACACTGCAGAGAGAAGCAAACCGTATCTATGGAATGACAGCCAAACAGACACTGGATACCGCTCAGAGCCTGTATGAAAAGAAACTGATCACTTATCCAAGAACGGACAGCCAGTATCTGACCGAAGATATGGAGCAGACCGCAAGAAATGTGGTTCGTCAGATTTATGAGAAATATCAACTGACAGGTCCGTTTGATCAGCCGGAGCAGCCAGATGTGAAGAAAGTCATGAATAACAGCAAAGTGACAGATCACCATGCAATCATCCCAACGATGGAGCTTGCAACCTGTCATCTGAATGAACTGAAATCCTGGGAAGAAAAGATTCTTTTCCTGATTGCAGTCCATACGGTCATGGCAATGAGTAAGGATCACATTTACCAGGAAACAGAGATTGAAGTGGAATGCCAGGGAGAAATCTTCAAAGCAAAAGGAAAAACTGTGTTGCAGGATGGATGGAAACTCTTTGAAAACTGCTTCAAGAATAAGGACCGCATGGCAATCGTAGATCCGGATCAGGAAATGAAAGAGAGGATGCCGAAAGTAACCCAGGGACAGACTTTCTATGCTGTAGCTGCAGAAAAGACAGAACATTTTACATCGCCACCAAAACCATACAGCGAAGATACTCTCCTTGCGGCAATGGAAACAGCTGGAAATAAGGAATTCGATGAAGATACGGAAAAGAAAGGATTAGGAACTCCGGCAACAAGAGCCGGTATCATCGAGAAACTGATCTATTCCCAATATGCCACCCGAAAAGGAAAACAGATTCTTCCAACAGATGATGGAAAAGTCCTTGTGGAGATCCTGCCAGACTTCCTGAAATCTGCAAGTATGACTGCAGAATGGGAAAACCAGTTGCTTTTGATGGAGCATGGAGAGATTGCACCGGAACAGTTTATGACTGGGATCAAAAACATGCTGACCATGATGCTGAATGGATGCGATGCGATTTCCGAAGAAGAAACAAGAAGATTTCAGACCAGAGAAAGCATTGGAACATGTCCGGTATGTGGAAGCCTGGTATATGAAAGCAAAACCAACTTCTATTGTAGCAACCACGATTGTCACTTTGCTCTCTGGAAAGATAACCGCTATCTGCAGAGCATGGAAAAAACCATGGATAAAAAGATGGCTGCAGAACTTCTGAAAAGTGGATGTGTGCATGTAAA
>CALMUC010000154.1 GCA_937872845.1 uncultured Lachnospiraceae bacterium
GATCTTAAACCTGATTGTGTATCGATGGCTAAAGCAATGGGCGGTGGGATGCCTATAGGAGCAATGTGTACATCAGAAAAACTTATGAATACATTTGGCCCTGGTGCGCATGGAACAACATTTGGTGGAAATCCGGTCGCATGTGCGGCAGCATATGCTGAAATAACTGAAATGATTAAGAAAAAGCTGCCTGAAAATGCAAAAGAAGTTGGAGGATTTTTCCGTAATGAACTTTCAAAAATGCCTCATGTAAAAGAAGCAAGAGGATTGGGAATGATAAATGGAGTTGAATTTGACAAAGATATAGCCGGTGAAGTGAAACACTCAGCCGCAAAACGTCATCTGCTTCTTTCTGTCGTTAAACCGAATGTGATTCGTATGGTTCCTCCTCTTATTGTTTCAAAGGAAGATTGCCTTATGGCAGTTCAAATTTTGACAGACTCAATAAATGAAATATGTAACTGATAACGTTTCTGGTGCTCAAATGTGCATATGAAACAAACATCATAATATTAATACGAAATTTTATGTCAGGAGAATATAATATGGAAGAAAAAAATGCCTGGAATTCTTATACGGCAAAAGATGAGAATAAGCTTAATAAATTAATAGAAGGATATAAGGATTATCTTTTTAAGGGGAAAACAGAAAGAGAAGGCGCAGAGTATATTATAAATCTGGCAAAAAAATCAGGATATGTTTCACTTGAAGAACTTATAAAAAGGGGCAAAAAAGTCGCACCTGGCACTAAAATATATGCATCGAACATGGGGAAAACAGTTGCTCTTTTCGAAATAGGTACAAATGATCTTGAAGATGGAATGAATATACTTGGAGCCCATATTGATTCACCTCGACTTGATGTGAAACAGAATCCTCTTTATGAGAATACGGAATTTGCATATCTGGATACTCACTATTATGGAGGCATAAAGAAATATCAATGGGTTACACTTCCTCTTGCAATACACGGTGTAGTTGTTAAATCCGATGGTAAATGTATCAATGTTGAAATAGGTGAAGAAGAAAACGACCCTGTATTTTGTGTTACAGATATATTGATACATCTTGCTTCTGATCAAATGTCCAAAAAAGCTTCAGATGCAGTTGCCGGAGAAGACCTTGATCTTCTGGTCGGATCACGCCCTCTAAAAATCAAAAAGAACAGTGAAAGTAAGAATAATAAAGATGCAGTAAAAAATAATATTCTTGCAATACTTAAAAAGAAATACGATTTTGATGAGGATGATTTTATGTCAGCTGAACTTGAAATTGTACCAGCAGGAAAACCAAGAGATGCCGGTATTGATTCATCAATGATACTTGCATATGGTCAGGATGATAAGGTTTGTGCATATACTTCTCTTGTTGCTCAACTTGCAGTGACAAATATAAAAAAGACGTCATGTACATTGTTAACTGATAAAGAAGAAATTGGTTCTGTAGGTGCGACGGGAATGCAGTCTAAGTTTTTTGAAAACTGCTGTGCAGAAATTCTCGCACTTGTGGGGAAAGAAAATCCTCTTTCGTTAAGGAGATGTCTTAAAAACTCATGCATGCTTTCATCAGATGTAAGCGCGGGATATGATCCACTTTACGGAGACAGGTTTGATCTGAGGAATTCAGCAATTTTAGGACATGGAATGGTATTTAATAAATTTACAGGTTCAAGAGGAAAATCCGGTTCAAATGATGCGAATGCAGAATATATTGGTAAAATCCGTGGAATTCTTGAAAAAGAAGGAGTTTTCTATCAGACGGCTGAACTTGGTAAGGTTGACATTGGCGGCGGTGGAACAATAGCATATATACTTTCACTTTATGATATGGAAGTAATTGATTGTGGAGTTGCTGTTCTTTCTATGCATTCACCATGGGAAGTAACTTCAAAAGCAGATATATTTGAAACAGAAAAAGGATATGAAGCATTTTTAAAAAATGCATAAATTAAAATGAAAAAAAGCAGACAAAATGGGAAAAAAATATTTGTGTGTATGGCATGTATATTTACATGCCTTTTTGTAATGCTTTTTTCTGGTAAAATAAAAGTTTTTGCTGATGATTCTATTCCGTCTGATTATAAACAGACAGTTTTCAATCAGGAGGATGGTCTTGGCAGTACCGAGGTTAACTGCATTTATCAGACTGGAACAGGATATATCTGGATTGGAACAGATGGTGGACTTTACAGATATGATGGAAATCAGTTTACTATTTATAACCTTTGGGATACAGGTAAGGATGATGTTTATTTCATTAATTCACTTTTTCAGGATTCGGCAGGCAGACTTTGGGTTTCAACAAATAACTATGGTCTTTTCTGCATAAGTGGAAGTGATGTTAAACATTTTACAAAAGATTATTATAGTGGTGTAAAATGCATCAATTGTGTTACAGAAGGCTCTGATGGGCAGATTTATGCTGCAACTGCGTATGGTGTTTATAGTGTAGATTTTGAAAAAGAAAAACTTACACGAATTGAAAATCTTTCCGGATATAACGTTAAAGGACTTACAAGGTCTGGTGACAAGGTATGGGGAATCTGTAATGGAAATCATATATTTACAATTGATTCTAAAGGAGCAGTAGTTAATAATCCGGCTGATAATCTTACTGATGAAGAGTTTTCATGTATTACAAGTACAGAAGATGGGACGGTTTATATTGGTACAATAGGTAATGATGTACTGAAAATGACAAATTTTTACGATGCTGAACTGATGCATTCGGGGCGTGAGGGGATTCGTGAACTTTATCCTTATAAGGATAATTTATTTGCTGTTACTGATAGCGGAGTGGGATATTTTTCTGCAAGCGGAAATTTCAAAGTGATTAACAATCTGAAGCTAGATAAATATTTTTCCGGAATGATAATTGATTATGAAGGAAATCTTTGGATTACATCAAGCCGTATGGGAATATTACTTATGAGAAAAGGAAAATTCTCAGATTTTACGGAACGTTATTCTCTGCCTGAGTCTGTTACAAATACTGTTTTTTTATATGATAATGAATTATATATAGGTACAGATGATGGCCTGGTAATTTTAAATAAAAATAAAGATATTATAAGAAATAAGCTGACT
Organism: uncultured Lachnospiraceae bacterium; assembly: GCA_937872845.1. GTDB lineage: Bacteria > Bacillota > Clostridia > Lachnospirales > Lachnospiraceae > Eubacterium_Q. Next base: position 3,087 of record CALMUC010000154.1, read on the forward strand.
GAATATCTGGATGGTAATTCTGTTCGTGATATGGCCGAAGATAGTGAAGGAAACCTGTGGATTGCAACATATCGAAATAAAGGAATAGTTGAATACAAAAAAAATCATAATATTGTAACTATAAAAAAATCAGAAGGACTTATATCTAATCTTGTAAATTGTATTTCAATTTCTTCAAACGGAATGGTAGCAGTTGGTACAGAACAAGGTATTTCATTAATAAATACAGATGGAACAGTCAAAGAATCATATGGATA
>CALMUC010000155.1 GCA_937872845.1 uncultured Lachnospiraceae bacterium
TGCAGATTGTACTTTCCTGCGTTTTAAGCAGTAATCTGAAAAAGGAAACGCTGGTTGAAAGAATAAGGTATCAGGGATAGCCGCCACCAAGTCTTTTCAAGCGGTCATCATCTAATGCAAATCCTTTTTTTCAGATATTCCTTTATTCTGTCGGAGATTAATTATAAAACATTGCTTTACAAGAAGAATAAAAAAGCATATAATTCTTTTATAATATATTTAATAAAAGAGGGTAAGAAAACGGAAAATAAAGATAAAAAAAATATAACAAGAAAAAAAATAATTAATTATGTTCTAAACAATCATGTTACATCCAAGGCGGGAATCGCAAAAGAGTTAAACTTGAGTATGCCGACTGTATTAGCAAATGTGAATGACTTGTTAGAAAAAGGGGTGTTGGAAGAAACTGGGGAATATGCTTCAACCGGTGGAAGGAAGGCAAAAAGTATAGGGATTAATAAGTCATACTGTCATGCAATGGGAATTTTGATTACAGCGAATCATATAGAAATGGTATTAGTAAATCTTGGAGATGAGATTATAAAAAAAGATCGCATCCGCTTAAAATTTACGGCAGAATTATCCTATTGTACAGAGGTGGCACAAAAGGTCAAAACTTTTCTTGAAGGCGAATTAGCGAAGGATACGCTGCTTGGGATTGGAGTGGCGATTCCGGGAATTATTGATCAGAAAGAACGGATCGTTTTAAAATCCCATGCTTTAGGTATAGAGAATTATAGTCTGCGCTTTTTAGAGCAGGCTTTGGAAATTCCAGTATATTTTGAAAACGATGCTAATGCTGCAATGCTTGCAGAAAAAAAGCAAAAGTATCCAAATGCGATATATCTGTCTTTGAACCACACCTTAGGAGGTGCATTCTGCATAGATGGAAAGCTGTTTCGAGGGCAGAACCAGAAAGCAGGGGAGTTTGGTCACATGATACTCGTTCCCGGTGGAAGAAAGTGTTATTGTGGTAAATCAGGATGTGCAGATGCATATTGTGCTGCAAGTGTACTGACACAAGATAACAGGCAGTCACTGGATGCATTTATGGAAAAAATTGAAAGTGGTGATGAAAAAATTTTGCAGACATGGAATGAGTATCTGGATCATCTTGCTGTTTTGATATCAAATCTGCGGATGGCATATGATATGGATATCATACTAGGAGGTGATGTGGGAGGTGTATTGTCAGATTATATGATACCACTGGGAGAAAAAGTGATGGCATATAATGGCTTTGAGCATGATGTTTCATACTTGAAAAATTGTTCGTATAAGAAAGAAGCGTCAGCTGTTGGAGCAGCGAAATACTTTTTTACAAAACATATGGGTGAATTGTAAATTTTTTGATCCTCATATCATATTATAGTAAAAAACGGAAAGAAAACAGTAACTACGGTTTCCTTTCCGTTTTTTTTTGCATGTTAATTGTGAAAAATACACAAAAAATAGATTTTGAAATTATGAAATATATAGAAATATGAAAAAACATATTGACAAATTGTGTTTACAAGGTAATAATGTAATTACTTTAATAAAACAATTTATAAAACATAAAATAAAACAACATAAAAAAGGAGGAAACAATTATGTTACAGCAGGTAATGACAAATCCAGGAGAAATTATTTTCAGAGAGGTTCCGGTTCCGGAGGTAAAGGAAAATCAGGTGTTGGTAAAGATTATGAATATTGGTGTTTGTGGATCAGATATTCATGTTTATCATGGAAAACATCCGTTTACAAAATATCCGGTAACACAAGGACATGAGGTTTCAGGTGAGATTACAGAACTTGGAAAAAATGTCACAGAGTTTCATGTGGGACAGAAGGTGACGATAGAGCCTCAGGTATATTGTGGACATTGCTATCCATGTCGTCATGGAAAGTATAATCTCTGTGAGGAATTAAAAGTAATGGGATTTCAGACGACAGGAACAGCATCTGAGTATTTTGCAGTGGATGCATCTAAAGTAACACCTATTCCAGAAGATATGTCCTATGAAGAAGGAGCTATGATCGAACCTCTTGCTGTGGCAGTTCATGGTGTAAAACAGATGGGCGATGTGGCTGGCATGAATATTGCAGTCCTTGGAGCAGGACCGATTGGAAATCTCGTGGCACAGGCAGCAAAAGGAATGGGGGCAGCGAAAGTGATGATCACAGATATCAGTGATCTTAGACTGGCAAAGGCAAAAGAATGTGGAATTGATGTGTGTGTGAATACCAAAAATAAAGACTTCGGTGAGGCAATGATCGAAGCATTTGGACCGGATAAGGCAGATGTGATCTACGACTGTGCCGGAAACAATATCACAATGGGACAGGCAATTAAATATGCAAGAAAAGGAAGCACGATCGTACTGGTGGCTGTTTTTGCAGGAATGGCAGAAGTAGATCTTGCAGTGGCAAATGACCACGAACTTGACATTAAGAGCACGATGATGTACCGCCATGATGATTACATAGATGGAATCAGACTGGTAAATGAGGGCAAAGTTCATTTGAAACCGCTCATCTCAAAGACATTTGCTTTTAAAGATTATCTGAAAGCATACCAGTATATTGATGATAACCGCGAGACAACGATGAAAGTAATTATCAACGTCAGTGAAAAGTAAGGAGTTCGTATGGAAAATAAATATGGAATTGTCGGAGTTGCCCATGTCGGGCTTCCGACAAACGATTTACAGAAAACAGTTGAGTTTTATAAGAGTCTTGGATTTGAAGTAATTATGCAGTCTTATAATGAAAAAGCAGGGGAAAAAGTGGCATTTTTACAGATAAAAAATTACTGTATAGAGACTTTTGAAAATGGGCAGGCGGCAATGTCAGACGGTGCATACCAACATGTTGCACTTGATGTGGAAGACATTGAAAGTATGTATCAGAAAATCTGCAATGAAAAATACACAGTTATTACAGACGGAATCGAAGAACTGCCATTTTGGGAAAAGGGTGTGAAGTTTTTTATGATTAAGGGACCAAATGAGGAAAGAATAGAGTTTTGTCAGAAACTCTGATAAAAATAGGAGGGACATATGAGTAGCGAAAACAAAAATGGAAAAGTACCGCTGATCAGTAAGATTGCATATGGGTTTGGTGATGTTGGATGTAATTTCAGCTGGATGTTTGTCAGTAATTTTCTGATGATATTTTATACAGACGTGTTCGGAATCAGTATGGCGGCTGTGTCAGCACTTATGCTTTTTTCAAGATTCTGGGATGCAATCAATGATCCAATTGTCGGGGGACTTACGGATAAAACAAAATCGAAATGGGGACGGTACCGTCCATGGCTGTTAGTAGCGGCACCAATTACAGCGATCCTTCTTGTTATGACATTCTGGGCAAGACCCGACTGGCCACAGAATGGAAAAATCATTTATATGGTAATTACATATTGTCTGCTGGTTTTGGGGTATACCTGTGTGAATATTCCATATGGAACCTTGTGTGGTGCTATGACACAGGATATTGATGAACGTGCAAAAATAAATACATCCCGTTCGGTTGCAGCGATGATTGCAATTGGTGTGTTAAATATTATCACAGTTCCACTGCTCAGCAAATTCGGCAGTCACAGTGCAAAGACAGGATATCTGACGGTTGCGGTCATATATGGATGTATTTTTACAGCCTGTCATTTCTTCTGCTTTGCGAAGACGAAAGAGGCAGTGATTACTCCGGAAAAAGAAAAAATTTCTGTAAAGATACAGTTGAAAGCAGTCATGCAGAACAGACCATATCTTCTTGCATTGGCAGGACAGATATTATTTGGATTTACATTATATGGTAGAAACGCAGATATTCTGTATTATTTTACATATGTGGAAGGAAATGCCTCCTACTACACAACTTATTCGATGTGCATCATTATTCCTTCTATCATAGGGGCAGCCTGTTTTCAACCATTATTCCGCAAGTTGAATAACAAAGGAAGAACAGCATCTCTCTTTGCTTTATTTACAGGAATTTCCATGTTGTCTATGTTTTTCTTCAATGCCAAAGAATCACCAGCTATTTTTTATGCATTATCTGGTCTCACACAGTTTTTTTTCTCTGGATTTAATACCGCAATCTATGCAATTATTCCAGACTGTGTGGAATATGGGGAGTGGAAAACCGGACTTAGAAATGACGGTTTTCAGTATGCATTTATTTCACTTGGAAATAAAATCGGAATGGCAGTTGGAACAGCACTTTTAGCAGGATTACTTGGAAAATGTGGTTATATTGCAAATCAGACACAAAATGCAACTGTACTTTCAATTATGAAACATGCATTTACGACGATTCCAGGTGCACTTTGGATTGTGACTGCGGTTGTATTATTTTTCTACCGGTTAAATAAAAAACGTTATAACGAGATTGTGGAGGAACTGAAAAATGGAAGAAAAAGTTGATATTGTGGCATTGGGGGAATTACTGATTGATTTTACGGAAGCAGGACACAGTCAGGGTGGGAGAAAACTGTTTGAACAGAATCCCGGCGGTGCTCCGGCAAATCTTCTGACAGTTGCAAGTCATTTTGGGTATCGCACCTCTTTTATTGGAAAAGTTGGAAACGATATGCATGGTAAATTTTTAAAGAAGACACTGCAAACGGAAGGAATCAATACAGATGCTATCGTCGAAGATCCGGATTATTTTACGACACTGGCATTTGTGGAAATCGGTGAAAATGGAGAAAGAAATTTTTCTTTTGCAAGAAAACCGGGTGCAGATACACAGTTAAAAAAAGAAGAACTGGATCAGACATTAATTTCCGGATGTAGAATTTTTCATTTTGGATCATTATCGCTGACAGACGAGCCGGCAGAAAGCGCAACGATCGAAGCAGTAAAAATGGCAAAAGCAGCGGGTGTACTTATTTCATATGATCCAAATTACCGCCCGTCTCTTTGGAAGAGCAAAGAGTATGCAGTGAAAAAAATGAAGTCTGTTGTAGAACTGGTAGATGTCATGAAAGTATCGGATGAAGAGAGTATTCTCCTGACAGGGGCTAAAAGTTATGAGCAGGCTGCAGAAGAAATTCTTGCTATGGGACCAAAGCTGGTTGCCATTACATTGGGAGAACATGGCGTTCTTATGGCAACAAAAAGCAGAAAAGAAATCATAAAAGCGTTTAAGACCAATGCAGTCGATACAACCGGAGCGGGGGATTCTTTCTGGGGAGGCGTATTATGCAGTATTCTTTCTATAAATAAGCCCGTAGAAAAGATGGAATGGGAAGAAATCAGAAAGTGTGCTGTTTTGGGAAATGCAGTTGCAGGATTGTGTGTGCAAAAGCGAGGTGGAATACCTGCGATTCCGACGAAAGAGGCAGTGTTTGAATTTATGCAGAAATAATGAGTGTATGTTGCAATACTGGTTTCTACAGCAGTTTGTGATGTGCTGTCATACCTTGTGAAGTAGTATCTGGAAAATTGATGATTCCGGCTTGACTTAATTTAACATCTCAAATATAATAATTGCATACATCAGAAAACGTTCACTCTTCACCGGATGAGTGGTTAAAGCGTCTGGGAGCAAATCGTAGGTGCAGTAATTTACACTGTAAGATTTGTTTCCGGGCGCTTATTTATTTTGGAGGATAGATGCAATATGAATAAGAAAAAAGAATTATTGGTACAGATTATGTGGGAGCTTGCGGGAAGCATCTTTTATGCAATAGGTATATATAACTTCGCCCTGCAGGCAGAGTTTCCTATGACAGGTTTTTCGGGTATTTCGATTATTTTATACCGGCTGTTTAATATTTCCATTGGTTTATCAACGGTCCTGCTTAATATTCCGGTTGCGATACTATGCTGCAAATTATTGGGCAGAAAATTTTTTGTCAGCTCAATACGATGCATGCTTTTGTCTTCTTTTATTGTTGACTATGTTGCGCCGTTATTTCCGGTGTATCAGGGCGACAGACTGCTTGCGGCATTGTGCACAGGTGTATTTTGCGGAATAGGCTATGCCATGATTTATACAAGAAATTCTTCAACAGGAGGAGCTGATTTTATCATCATGGCTGTAAAAGCATTGCGGCCTCATTTATCGATGGGCAACATCTCTTTTCTTACTGATGTCGGAATTATTCTGGTTGGAGGACTTTTGTTTCGGGATATTGACGGAATGATTTACGGCATGATAGTGAATATACTGTCTGCGGTTGTTATTGATAAAATGATATATGGCATGAATTCAGGCAAAGTAGCCTTTATCGTCACAAAAAATGGAAAGAGAATATGCGATGTAATTGATGAATGCAGTCAGCGCGGAAGCACTATTCTTAAGGCGCAGGGAGGATATAAGCAGGACGATATTCAGGTGGTAATGTGTGCATGCAACAGTAAGGAAATGTACCAGGTGCGTAAATCCGTAAAAGATGCAGACCCGGACTCTTTTATTGTGGTTGTTGAGTCTCATGAGGTGCACGGAGAGGGCTTTAAAATGACAAATATTGGAGAAGCGGAGAACTGAAACATACCTGAAACAAATATAGTGTGAAGATTGTATATTAGCTTGAAAAAAGCTATACTAATATAATGATGTAGCGGTTTTATGGCTGAAATTATATATTTGGGAGGTAATTACATGTTAGAAAACTGGATTAAACCACAAATTCCGGAGGAGGAAGAGCTGGATGAGCGCCTGCATGCAGCACGCTCTAAGCTGTCTGTGCTTCAGATGCAGATTAAGGAGCATGGACTGCCTGTACTTGTGCTGTTTGAGGGCTGGGGTACTGCAGGAAAGGGCAGTGTGCTCGGTAAGGTAATCAAGAATATTGATCCGCGATTTTTCAAGGTCGCAACCATGGACGAGCCGACAGAGGAGGAAAGACGCAAGCCTTTTTTATATCGGTATTTTGTAAAGATTCCGGCAAAGGGGAAGTTTGAGTTTCTTGATTCGGGCTGGATGGATGAGGTAGTAAAGGACGTACTGCACGACAAGATAGGAGAGAAGGAGTACAAGAAGAAAATTGAAAGCGTGAAGCGCTTCGAGCGACAGCTGACTGACAATGGTTATCTTGTTATGAAATTTTTCTTCCAAATCAGCCGGAAGGAACAAAAAAAGCGTATTGAGGTATTAAAGGAGAATAAGGATACCAGATGGCGTGTCAGTGGAGATGAAGACTGGCAGAATAAGCATTATGACAAGTGTATGCATGTGTTTGACAGATATCTGAATGATACAAATTCGCCTGCAGATCCTTGGTATATAGTTGATGCAAAGAATAGAAAATGGGCTGAGCTTCAGGTGCTGGAGACGCTGGTTAGTGGAATAGAGACAGCACTTAAAAACAGTAATCTTGCTGTGCCGCTGTTACAGAATGTGTTCCCGCTTGAGAAGATTCCAAAGCTTTCTGAGATATCACTTGATAAGGAACTATCTGAGGAAGAATACAAAAAGGAGCTCAAAAATCTGCAGTCTAAGCTTAGCGAGCTGCATAACAAGCTATACAGGCGAAAGATTCCTGTTGTCATAGCATATGAGGGCTGGGATGCAGCAGGAAAGGGTGGAAATATAAAGAGAATCACAGGGGCGCTGGATCCGAGAGGCTTTGAGGTGCATCCGATTGCAAGTCCGCTGCCAAACGAGAAAGCCAGACACTATCTGTGGAGATTTTGGAATCGTCTTCCTAAGACCGGGCATATAGCTATTTTTGACAGGACATGGTATGGCAGGGTTATGGTAGAAAGACTAGAGGGCTTTTGCAGCGAGAATGAATGGCAGCGTGCTTACAATGAGATTAATGAATTTGAAAAGGAGCTGTCAGACTGGGGTGCTGTCATCATAAAGTTCTGGGTGCAGATTGATAAGGATACACAGCTGGCTCGATTTGAGGAACGCCAGAATACTCCGGAAAAGCAATGGAAGATTACCGATGAGGACTGGAGAAACAGAGAAAAATGGGATCTGTATGAGACTGCTGTAAATGAGATGCTAAAGAAAACCAATACCACTTACGCACCATGGCATGTGCTTGAGTCAAACGACAAGAAATATGCGAGAATCAAGGCTCTTAAGATTGTGATTGATGCGATTGAAGCTGCTTTGGATAATAAAACAAATAAAAAGTAAAAACAGATGTATATAAACAGAGATATGTAAAAAAGAAGCCGGAATAAATCCGGCTTCTTTTAAAGTGTTGGTAAATTAATTTGGGTACAAAAAATGCGCCTCCAGGGGCTCGAACCCTGCACACCCTGATTAAGAGTCAGGTGCTCTAC
>CALMUC010000156.1 GCA_937872845.1 uncultured Lachnospiraceae bacterium
AGATCACAATTGCTGACAATAACTCCGCCATAGACAAAGTCCCTAGTAGGATTCTTGCTGGTGGCATAACATAATTCGTGCATTAATATGGATGAATAGACAAAATAATAGGTGTCACCTACTTTACGGATGGAAGGTGCCTCAAAAAACTCATGTCCCTCAAATCCGGTACCGGCACCATATTCACAGCCGGGGGCCACAAACACCGGAGCTTCCCTGATCGTCAGCATATCTGCTCCCAACACCGTAGCCATAGCTCCGGTACGGGATTTATCACCTTTTCCGCAAAATCCGGTATAAAGATATGTCACATCTCCTTCCGTCAGAACCCCCGGGTCAAACTGGGGCTCATCACCTTCCTTTTCGCCCAGACGTGTGCCATCTTCATAATGAACATAGCCATAAAATTCATACTTTCCTGCCGGAGTATCACATACAGCAACTGAAACTACCGAAACCTTGTCCAACACGTAATAAAGATAGTATCTTCCGTCCGGTCCCACCGTAACATCCGGGGCATACAGACACATTTTGCCTTCCGGGTTCAGCGGATCGGCTGTCTTCGGATAAATCACACCCTCATATCTCCAGTTGCCCAGGTCATCGACCGGAGCTGACCAGCACACATAGTCTCCCATGCAGAAAACATATCCGTTAAAGTAATCATGGGATCCGTAAACATATACGCGATCGCCAAAAACATAAGGTTCTCCGTCCGGAATATACTCCCAGGACGGTAAATATGGGTTAAACGCTTGTTTTTTCACTTTGATAGCCTCCTTTGCAAGCCTAATACATGTACATTGTTTCATAAAGCAAATTACTAGTTTAAGCCTTCAAGCTGACCACACGATCATAGTCATATCCTCGATCCGGATTCACCTTTCCGGCATTCAGTTCGAAATAAACCACACCGTTTTCGTTTACAGGAAGCTCTACGCAGATATTTCCGTCCTCCTGCTTTTTACGCTCTGTTTTTACAAAAGGTCTGGATGATTCCCGAATCAGCTTCGTCTGTTCCTCACTCAGATTGGCAGGTTCTCCCATATCATGCCATACCTTCAAAGGATTACATGTTTCCTCATCTACCGTCTTAGTCAGGAAGCAGTACTCCTCCTGTTCAGCCGGAAATGTAAACTCCAACAGCATTTTTTCTTTACCCTGTTCTGTACTTTTACGGGCAATATTCCAGGCTACACCTAGATAATCACCGTTTGCACGTTTCAAAACGACAATATTGTCATCCTTATATACACAATTGGCTTCACTTTCCTCAAGCTTTTTGTAAAAAGCAAATGTCCAGAAGGTCGGCTTGGTAATACAGCCATTGGCAACCAGTCCAAAGCCGCCGTGGAATGGTGTAAAAGGAACTCCCTGCTCTTCAAACACATCACCAAATGTCCAGTAGGAATAGGATTCATTCACATCTCCCAATCTGGAAAGCTGCTGTGCTATAAGGGCCGCATTCAGGTTTGTATCATGAATGACGCCCTGAGGAGTATAGGAGCTGTTGAACTCCGTGATATGAATCTGCAGACCCTTATATTCCGGGAAACTGTCAATAATATCTCTGGTTGTTTTTAAATTGGCAAAGCCGTCCTCTGCCTTCATCAGTTCAGAATATGCATAATGTCCAATACATTCCGGCGGATCAATGGTGTAATGATGTCTGGTTACGAAATCCACAGGTATGTGATTCTCATGGCAATATTCCATAAATGCCTGAATCCATTTCTCATCCGTTCCTCCACAAACAGCAGGGCCTCCTACACGGAATCCCGGATTCACTTCCTTTATGGCATCAAAGGTTCTATGGAACAGCTTAAAATATTCCTGCATATCCGCATTTTCCCAGAAGCCGCAAAGATTGGGCTCGTTCCATACTTCAATGGGCCATTGAATAACTTCCTCTTCTCCATAGCGTTCCATCAGATGCCGCAGCAATGAATGCACCATATTACACCACATATCATAATCTTTTGGAGGAGTGGTATTTCCCTGCCAGTAAAAGATAGTCTGGCTTCCACTTGCCAACTTTTTAGGCATAAAACCCAGTTCAAGAAAAGGTCTCAGCCCCACCTTCTTATAGGCATCCATTACTCTATCCAGATAAGTATAGTTGTACTCAACCCTTACCTTACCATCCTCCTCATAGGTCTGAAAGATCGCCATATCATCACAGAATAATCCATGTCCCCGGATATGCTTAAATCCGATTTCCTTTTGAACCAGGCGCAGCTCCTCCTGATATTCTTCTGTCAATGCAAGCCCCATTCTTCCGGTTCCCACACAATAATCTACATTATTGTGAAAAAAGGCCTTTGAATCCTTTGTAATCACGATCTTTTTTCTGTCATTCTCTGTTGCCCCACCAAAATTTACCATGCATGTATCTCCTTCTTCTAAATCATGTTCCTATGCAGTCACGCATCAGATGTCTGACCGCTGCACGATCCGCAGCTCCCTGATGACGATTGCCATATTAATATGATACTATCGCATTGATTTAAAATTTCCAATGATTTATACTATAAGAAAATTGATATATCCTCTGATGTATCAGAACGGAGATTCCAGATGACTGAAATTGAATTTGTCGGCTACAGTGCCGTTCACCCCTCAGATTTTATATATGATGTTCCGAATGGCTTTACAGGCTATCTTCTGCTTCTTTTCGACTCTCCCTCGGAGCTGCTCATAGACGGAAGACTAATGCGGACAGCCGCCAATTCTGCTATTCTGTATACACCAGGAAGCAGGATTTATTACCGTGCTGCCGGTGAAGAATACCGGAATGACTGGATTCGTTTTCGTTCCGATCACTCCTTCGTGAAGCTGTTTCCGTTAACAAACACCCCATTTCCCGTAACAGATCCGGAATACTGTCATCAGCTTTTTAAATTACTAACCTGGGAGTCCGCCTTTTTCTCCTCTGAAAGCGAATCAAACATTACTCACCTGCTGCGGGTTCTGTTCTCCAAATTAAGAGAAGGAATCCAGAATGAGTCCCCGGGTATTCACGATCATGAGCTGGTTGCATTGCATAAGATGATCTACAATAATCCTCAGCTTCCATGGAATATAAACATGATGGCTGCGAAGCTTCACTTAAGTCCCAGTCATCTTCAGACTCTCTATCACCGCAAATTTGGCTCCTCCTGCATGGACAATGTCATCGAAGGACGTCTGCGCCGTGCACAGGATTTATTAGAGTACAGCGAATACTCCATCCGCGACATTTCCGAGCAATGTGGTTATAATAATGTAGAGCATTTCTGCAGACAGTTCCGTCAGCATAACGGCTGTACCCCTGGACAATACCGGAAAAATGCATCAGCGGGAAGCAACAAAAGACTTCTCACCCACAATACCCTGGGAGGAAGGGAGTTTGAGAAGATTAATCGAAATCATCTGGTTGCGGAATCTTTTCCGTAAGTTCTCCTCCACCGGCATACATTCTTCCAAGACCGCATAAAATTTTATCAGAACATGTATAAATTCTTCTTTTTCTTCTTTTTCCCATTGCAAATCCCCCATTTTCCTGTATGATAGAGATAGATTAACAGTAAGGAGGCATACAGTTATGTTGCAGATTAAAAATCCGGTTTTGCCGGGATTTAATGCAGATCCATCCATTATCCGTGTGGATGATACATATTACATTGCGAACTCTACGTTTGAGTGGTTTCCGGGAGTTCGTCTGCACGAGTCAAAAGATTTAGTACATTGGAATCTTCTTCCATCCGCATTGTCCACGACGACATTGCTTGATATGAAAGGAAATCCGTCATCGGGAGGTATCTGGGCGCCGGATCTTTCCTATGCAGATGGAAAATTCTGGCTGATTTATACGGATGTAAAAGTAACCGAAGGACCGTTCAAAGATATGATCAATTATCTGACGACGGCAGAAGATATCCGCGGACCATGGTCGGATCCGATCCGTGTCAATGGTGTGGGATTTGACGCATCGTTGTTCCATGATGATGACGGACGCAAATACCTTGTTCAGCAGACATGGGATCATCGCGAATACCACCATGCTTTTGACGGTATTACAGTGACAGAATTTGACACAGAGACAATGAAATTAAAACCGGAGACAGCACGTACGATCTACGCCGGAACGGACGTCAAACTGGTTGAGGGACCACATTTGTATAAGATCAACGGATATTATTATCTGTTTGCTGCACAGGGTGGAACCGTTTGGACACATCAGGAAGTAGTAGCTCGTTCAAAGACGTTAGATGCGTTGAGTTTTGAGACAGAGCCTGGCGATCCGTTTATTACAAACTTTGATACGCCGGAACTTGAGATCCAGAAGCAGGGACATGGTGCTCTCGTAGAGACTCCCGGCGGTGAGTGGTATTATGCAAGTTTGTGTGGAAGACCGTGGCACCACGAAAATGAAAGTTCGATCGACCCACGCGGCTGGTGTCCGCTTGGCCGTGAGACGGCAATTCAGAAAGTATACTGGGATGAAGAAGGCTGGCCTCGTATCGAGGGCGGACATGGCGGAAAAGTGCTTGTGGATGCGCCGAAAGATGCAATCTTGACAGAAGCACCGGCAGATCATTCGATGCATGATGAATTTGACACACCAAAACTTCATGATGAGTGGAATACCCTCCGCGTACCATTTACCGAGGAAATGGGTACGACAGGGGATGGCAGGCTGACATTGGTCGGAAAAGGATCCCTCTGCAATAAGCATGAGCTTTCGTTGGTGGCAAAACGCTGGCAGGCATTTAACTTTGATGCCGAAGTGAAAGTGAAATTTGATCCGTTCAACTATCAGCAGATGGCTGGATTGACAAATTTTTACAATGATAAGCACTGGTCATTCGCTTTCGTTACGTGGAATGAGAAAAATGGCCGCGTGATCGAAGTGGCAGAGTGCAATCGTGGCGGATATCGTTCGTTCCTTCGCGACGATGCGATTCCGGTACCGGATGATGTTGAATTTGTATGGCTTCGCACAAAAGTAAGAAAGCAGTCTTACAGCTACGAGTATTCCTTTGACGGAAAGAACTATACAGAGATTCCGGGCACACTGGATGCCGCTGTATTGTCCGATGATTACGTACTCCAGTCATACGGTGGATTCTTCACCGGAGCATTTGTCGGCATGGCATGCGTGGACTACTCCGGATACGATCAGACAGCAGAATTCCGCAGTTTTGACTATAAAGAACTGGATTAATCAATAGCAAGAGCCTTTTTTAAACCAGGCTCAATCAGATGGCTGGCGATGCCGCAGAGGATTCCGGGAAAAGGACGAAAAGTCCGGGAACCAGGAAGACGATGAGGCAGGCGCCGGCCATTGTAAATAATAAGATGAAAGTTTCTTTGATGTGACCTGCCATCAGGCGCACGGAGAGCAGAAGAACTGCCGGAAATGAAGTGCGCAGATGTGAGCGGAAGTTTGTGTGTGACCGCGCGAGATACAATGATAAAGCGCCGTCAAAGAAGCCCCTGAAGTGTATGGTATAGTCATTTTGAAAACGCTGAATTTCTGTTATCATACCATGAAATGGATAAATTAGAAGAGGAAACCTTATTCTTTGTATTTTCGTATAATAATCATATAACTTATAAACAATAAAACAGCTGCGCTGGTCCAGGCACAAATTTCCGCATAAAAAATTCCGTCTTCACCGATCAGTTTTGGTAACAATAATGCAACACTGACACGCATCACAAATTCTGCAATGCCACTGGCGAGGGGAATCAGGGTATTACCCAGACCCTGAATCGCCGAACGATATACATACAGCAGATACAGTACCCATAGAAAAATTGCCATAATAAACAAATATTTATATGCAATGTCTAACACCTGTCGGATCTGTTCCGGTTCGCCGGATACAAACAGTGACAATATATTGCGTCCGAATAACACCATCACACCTGAGATCACAACAGAAGTAAGCAATGCCATATAAGTTCCGCTATGCACACCTTTCCGGATTCTCTGATATTTCTTTGCACCAAGATTCTGGCCTACATAGGTTGTAATTGCATATCCGTATGAAACGGCAGCAATCTCTAAAACTCCATATAATTTGTTTGATGCTGTAAATCCAGCCACAAACAGGAATCCAAATCCATTGACTACATACTGTACTGTAAGCCCCCCTACAGAGATGATCACATTCTGGATTGCAAGAGGAGTCGCCACTTTCAAAAGCCGCAGACTCATTGCCGGCTGTCTGTAGAAGTCCTGTTTTTCCAGTCGGATATCCGGAATTTTCCGTAACACCATCAGACAGTACAGGGCTGAAAATCCCTGTGCGATGACTGTCGCCACTGCTGCTCCGGCTACACCCCAGCCAAAAACTGCCACAAATAACAGGTCCAGTCCCACATTGATCAACGCTGCTACGGTCATTGCTATCAGTGGAGATCTGCTGTTACCCAGTGCTCGAAGAATCGCTGCAAATATATTATAAGCCGCTATGATCGGAATTCCGGCAAAGATCAGCCGAAGATATAGCATTGTCAGGTCAATGACATTATCCGGTGTCTGTAAAAACAAAAGAACATGATAAACTGCCCCTTCACTTACCGCAAGTACAATCACAGAAAGCAGTGCTGTCATGATATAGCTTTTCGCCACCGCGCATTTCAGATTTTCTTTTTCCCTTGCTCCATAAAACTGAGCTACCAGAATAGAAAAACCCTGTGTGATACCTGTCATGATACCGAACACCAGCCATACCAGCCAGTCTCCGGCGCCTACTGCCGCCAGTGCTTCAACCCCTACCACCTGTCCGACGATCATGGTATCTGCCATCGTATAAAACTGCTGAAAGATATTTCCAAGCATCAGTGGTATGGCAAAAGTAATGATCAGTTTTCCAGGTGATCCAGTGGTCATATTTTTTTCATTTGTTCCCATAAGAATCTCCTTTTTCTTTTCATCCTTGTCCGATTATTTTACATAGGACTCTGCCAAAACGCAATCCTCTATTTTCACAAAGTTTTCCCGATATTTTTGGTAGCTATTATATCCTTTTTCCCGGCTTTTTTCAGCACTTCTTTCTCAAAGGGAAAGTTGGTAAACTTGAAGTTTTCTATTTTTTCTTCTCCTTTTTTAAAAAATAAACAGCAATAGCTCCAACTAATAGTGGAAAGATAACCCTCCCATAATTTACACCACCTATTCCTCTTGCACTAATACCTGAAATCAAATAACTAATACCATTCAATAACCCTGTAATTGCTAAAATCAAAATTACTATACATACTATCTTTTTCATACAATCACTCCTTTATCAAATTCCGATTTACCAATTTCATTAAATAATAAATTTCACGAACTAACTACATTGTCAAAAAATTCATTACAAGATTCACCATTATATCTTTTTCTTCTGGTCTTGACTCTGCAATCATAAGCGTAATCGCAACCAATGCT
>CALMUC010000157.1 GCA_937872845.1 uncultured Lachnospiraceae bacterium
ATCATAAACGGGCATCATTTGTTTTGAGACCGCCCGTGTTAGTGGATAAAGTCTTGATCCTGTTCCCCCTGCAAGTATAATTCCCTTCATTTTATTTCCTCCTAATATAATATTTTTTATTTTCATATTTCTGTCAAAACACTTTTCCATTTTTCTCTAAAATATTTTTTTTCTATCACTTGCTGATGTTTTGACGAAAAACAATTTCTGGCATTTTTTGTTTTGGATATATCTATTCTGTATTCTGCATGTCCATCGTATACAGACTTAAGTCCATGTTCACTCATACGAAATGTCAAATCCTCAACAAGACATGCCTTATCATAGTTTACATCAAATCCTCCGCACATTTCAAAATCTTTCCTCCTCATCAGCACAACTCCCCTGTGCAGCATCGGATAGTCCATATAATTATAAGGAACATCATCATAAATAGAATCCTTTATATAATACCTTATAACAGGATCCATTTTATTTATTTTCACTCCACTATGCAGAATAGTTCCATCACTGCAGTACAGCTTGCCGCCTATTGCTCCAACATCCTGTCTCTGTATCAGAAATCCAAGCATATTAAGAAGACTGTCACGATGAAGAAGTTCGGCTCCAGCCTCAATAAACAAAAGGTATTCTCCCTCTGATGCCACAACCGCTTTATTACACTGGTCTGAAAACCGGCATTTTTCTTTCGTTTTATCAACCGATGGAGAAAAATACTCTTCCATATAATCATAAGTATCTACAAATTCCAGATTACCATATGCTGATTTTCTATTAAATGAACTAATGGTTTTTTCAGTTTTCTGCTTCCATATCGGATTTTTATGTGAGTCCTCATCATCCGGCAGATATTTCCACTCAATTCCTATAAGCGGATTTCTCAGTGTTCTTGAATCTGCCCCGCAAAGTATAACTGATACAAGTGGTGTTTCTGTAATTTCATACTCTGTGTGATACTGTCCACAAGTATGCCCTGATATTACATTTGCAGTATATCCTGTACGATCCAGATGTTCCTGCAATGCTTTTACACCAAGTTCTTCACTCTGAAGCTGTCTCTCATCATCCAGTTCTTTGAGTGAAACAAGTACTTTAGGCAAATGAACTATATGACACCCCGCTTCGAAAGCTCTGAGAACAATTTCATACATAACCGGGCATTTATCACACTCATGTAAGCTTGATTCTTTTATAAGCTTATTCCACGTGCAGCTCCTGAACGCTGAAGCATTCCCGATGTAATTACAACTTAAAAGATAGTCTGCATCAAAATCAGTTTTTATCCACGGATGATGTCTCTTTCCTCCTGGTCTGAAATAGTCCTCATCTGTATAAATTATATCAACATTCTCCCTGCCTGCATTCTCTTCTCCCTGAATTGTGAGAACCAGATCATGAAGATAAGTTCTCTCATACTGCATTTCATAAACAACCGGAATCACGTAATCAAAACCACTTATATCATCTGCGTCTGACGAAAATCTGGCGACATCCCATTTATCATAAAGCTGATGCTGCAGATTTTCTCTAAGTTTTTTTTCCGACTCATCTGAAAACAAATTTGGAAGTATCAAAAACAGAAATTCCGGTTTTTTCTGTATCGTACTGATTTTTTTCAATTCACTTTTTTCACGCAGTTTTGCCATTTCCCGCTGCGTTGCAAGCCATTTCTCATATTGAAAAGAATTTCTTACTTTTGACAGTGCCAGCCATTTTCTGAAGCGATTCCAGATTTCAGTTATTCCAAAAATGCTTATCTCATTTATGAAATCTCCAGGTTTTCTCCTTGATCCTTTCTCATGCAGATGTCCTGCCTTGCCACTCCACTCAATCATATGATCATGGAATCCGACCATCAGTTTCAAATGACGGCACTTTCCACTTACTATAATGCAGAATCCAGGTTCCATCATTGGTGAAATTTTATCATCTTCAGTGTATATCTGATTTCTGTACCGCGAATATGCCTCCGGATAATCTTTCTTTATATCTTCACGTGCCTCTGGATAAATATTGAAACTGCAGTTTTTGTCTTTTTTCATATCCTTAATTGAAATATCCGGTTCTCTCATAGTTACTACCCAGCCGTGAATTTCAACCGTAGGATTTTCTTTGTCACCCGAAACAGCACATGATGTTATACCAAAACTGTTTTCTTTTAAAGCTCTGCGAATATCCCTTACTGAAATTATATCAATGAAAATATACTCAGTTTGATTTATAATCGCCGAAGCATCTATCTTTCCTTCTGCTGATACCTGTATGTGCTGCACTGCTGCTGATTCAAACTTTTTATTATCTTTTACTTCTCCATAAATGAACACATATCCTTTATTTAAAATAAAATCATCTGTGAATTTTTCTTCCAACAGTTTTTCAACATCCATCAAAAAAAGTACACGTTCTGAAATTGTTTCTCCGTTTTTTCTATGTATTTCACTCTGGCTTCCACTATAATACATCATTCGAACCGGAATATCTGTCCATTTGCCGGCAGCCATAAGTGCCGCATGCGGGATGATTGACTTTGGCAAATCTCCTACCGCATATCCTTCTAAGCATATTTCACATTCACTTAATGAGCTTTTCCGCAATCTTGAACGAAAAAACTTTTTTTCACCCTGTGAATTAATAATCCCACCCCCTGAATCATTTATGCAATCATGATTCTATGCAATCCAATATCAGCTATTATCGCACATTTCGCCCTATGTGCCAAATTCTATTTACCATTTCATGAAGTCCCGCGCTTAATAAAAATGATGCTGCTAAACATATTAAATAATGCCATAGTTCAAAAGTATAAAACCCAATATCATTAAAGAGTCCTCTTATCGTTACATGTATCATATAAAGTTCAAGAGACCTTTCTCCACACCATGTAAGAGCAGATGAACATTTACTTATTATTTTTTCATTTTTTATATATATCTCTGCTCCACTGCATATAATTGCAATTGTTACTATCAGAACAAGAGAAAGATACCCTGTTACAATCCGATTCTGCTGCCTCCAGAATACAAACGCCTTGCCAAACGAGAGCATCTTTATTGATACTGCCATTCCAAATAAAACTGTATCTCCTGCAGAAAGTTTTCTGTTTTTATATACTTTTTCACCTATGAAAACACCAAGAAAAAACACTGACACTCTTGTCCATGCAATTTCTGTACCTTTCCAAAAATCCGGGTATGATAAGGCTATCACATGTGACAGACAGATCAGAAATCCTGACACTATAATTGGCAATATATACCAGTCATATTTCTTTCCGGCCAGTTTTTTTTCTTCTTTTACAAGTAAAAAGAAAATTGGGAATAAAAGATACATCATCATTATAAAAATTATATACCATAAAATTCTATCCCCATTTTCAAAAAAATCCACAAAAAAGATATCCTTCAGAACCTTTACAAAGTTTTCTGTTTTTCCAGACATCTTATACTGTATAACTATATCTCGTAATATATAGAAAGGCACTGCAACAATAAAATACGGCAGAACAATTCTTTTTAATCTTCTTCTATAAAATGGTAAAACCTTCGGGCTTTTCTCAAACGAAAACCAAAGTCCTACTCCTGATACAATCAGAAACAGTTCCACTCCTATAGAGCCAAAAAGCTGATACCATCCATCAGCAAAATGATAGGCGGGATTATTTTTTCCCGCCTGGATAACATTTTCAGAATAATGAAAAACCATTATCATAATAATAGCAATTCCTGAAAGTTGCGAACGATATCTGGAAAGTATTCCCCAGTTCAGCTTTTCATCATTATATACAGAATTTTCAGTTTCACTTTCTTCCAATTCGATTCAACCTCTGATTTTATATATTTATCAACTGCAAAAACACATTCATTTATGATTGGTTGAATGTTGTAAAAACATATTCATTTTGACTCGAATTTACAGTTTGCCAGTCAAAAACATAAATCGCAAAACAACTTCTCCCAAAAACCTTGTTCGGAGCCTGTGCGGATAAAACACCTTGCTCAAATAGATTATTGGATTTTTTTTATTTGTTGCGAAGAGCCTGAGTGTTCTATAATCATGCCTGCTGAGTTTTTTACCATACTGCTGCATAAAATCTCTGAGAAATTTTTTTTCTTCACATGCTTTATTTCCAAAAAACTCATTTTTCAGCCACGAAACAAACAGTTTTTCATTACTTGAATCATCTGCTGTAACTGAATCTTGATATCTTATATGTTTTGCTGTTGACCTATTATCTATTATCACTTTACCAAATGCAACTGCTGTCCTTTGAAGTCTTCTGTCATGAAGTTCCATACAGTTTAAATGTGCAGGAATTGAAATTTTCCGTTCTTCGTCATTAAATACCATTGTAAAACCAGATCCTATTGAATAATAAAGTACATGACAGAATTTCACATCGGGATTTTGCTTCGGAAAATCACGTATATATTTTCCATCTTCTGTACAGTATTCA
>CALMUC010000158.1 GCA_937872845.1 uncultured Lachnospiraceae bacterium
ATACCTAACGCAAAGATTATGATTCCACCACCAATAGACCACCACATATTTACCACCTCCTTTAGCAAATTCAGAGTTGTATGTCTCTATTATACCATAATGATACCATCATGAAAAATACAAATAGTTCTTAAAATACATATTTTACGAACTATTTGTATTTAGTCAGTTTTTATTATGCTTTACCGTAACAGACTATATCGGTATGCCGATATAGCCTGTTCAAAAATAATATAAACGTTGCGCACTTTTCATACTAATGTTATTATAAAAATGTGAGTGGGAACGAAAATAGCGCTCACTATCCCTTTTTTAACAAACATTTTTTATAATCTAAACTCCAAAAAAGTCAGCCGGTTGCAAACGGCTGGTATTTATTTTAAATAAAATTATTTGTTTTTCCTATTTAAAGTGATATACTAAGAGACAGTTACTTTATTTATAATTGTTTCATACAAAAAATTATTGTAACTATAAAAGACATCATACTAAAAAATCATTAAAGCAGCCGGTTGCCACTAATCGACTGCTTTAATGTTCTGTTATTTGTTAATTTATGTATATACATATGTATTAATATTGATATACACATGTATATACATTTTAGAGTTTAGAATAAGCAAAGAATAACGATTAATGTTAGTTTTTACCTATAATTTTTTGTTTAAATTCATCAAATGTCTCAATAGTAGTGCTCTGGCTCTCGAGCAGCCGATGACTTCCGTCCGGTAGGAGTTCCCACGCATCAAACGTTTTTTCCGAATGATCATGGATGAACTGGATATATTTGCCGGATGGAGTGTGGTAGATATCCTTCTTACTTATCTGGTTTAAATCTTTGACCTCTGCATCGCTCATCTTTATTTTCCTCTCTGTACTGATTCTGTAGATTTATCAAGTGCAAATATTTCTTCAATCGGGACTCCGAAATAGTCGGACATATCAAACATGAATTCTGCGGACGGACAGCATTCGCCCAGCTCAACGCGGCGGATAGTGCGGGGATCATATCCAGTGTCCATGGCAAGCTGCTTTTGGGCGATTTTTCGCTGTGTCCGTATTCCCTTAAGATTATTAATTATTTTCATTTAATCACTTCTTTCGTTATAATTCATTAAAACCGGTAATCTGGTACATCATTAGAATTAATTTTGCCGACCACTTTTCCGAATACATCCAGACGGTCAGACTCTTTTATCTCAATAGGAGAGTATTTGCTGTTTAGTGATACGAGATAGAGTCTGTCTGCATATCTTTTCAGCTTTTTAATATAAGCCTCATTGTTCAGTCCGAATATACCTATCTCACCATCACATAGGGTATCCTGCTGTGATACCCACGCAATCTCTCCGCTGTGAAATTCCGGTTCCATACTGTCACCACTGACGATTCTTTTATCTTCAAGACGAGAAAAGTTCTGGCGATAGTAACGTTTAATCATCGATATTCTTATTTTATTTTCTATTTTACCAACTAATCTGGCGATGCATTTTACGATATTGTCCGGGAGTTATACCAGTGTATCTCTTAAAAATAGAAATAAAATAACTTTGAGATGAAAAATTCAAGTAAGTACTGATTTCACCCAGACTATAGTCGGAATGTGCCAGTAAATTCTGTGCCTTTTCGATAAGAACTTTATGGATAAAAACAGTAAGCGTCTGTCCGGTTTCTTTATGGAACAGGGCAGACAGATATTTAGGTGTTAAATTAACTAAAGATGCCAGTTGATTTAAGGTTAAAGTTTTATTTTTTCCATGATAGATATAATCAATGACGCGAGAAATAGCTGGTGAATAGTAATTTTTTGGCGTCTTTTTTGCCTCAGCAACACGAAGCGTAAATTCAATAGCCATCTGTTCATTTAATTTCATTAAAGCGTCAACATCGGTACATTGTTCCATTTTTCGTATATATACATCACTTAAGGAAAAAGCAGTTTCCTCATTAAGTCCTCCTTCGATGGCATATCTGGTAACTAAAGTTGTATTAGCAATACTTGCATAAAAAAGTAATTTTAATTTGGAATTGGAAGAGGTCATCTTTCCGTAAACAGTTGTTGGGAGTGAATAATAGGTATTCTCCAATGCGTGAATATCTCCGTTTGAAACACATTCGAGAATTGCTTTTTCCTGTGCATAAGATGTATGTATCCGTTCATTTTCTGCATTTTCCAACATTTCATGTGTGAGTGAAAAATTGATGTCTGACTTCATTTTATACATAGGTGATTCCTCCTGTCAAAAACACGATAAATTGACATAAAACACGATAAATCAATATAATTATATGCCGGAAATAGATAAAATGCAATTAAGAGATTAAAAGAGAGGAAAAGAGATGAACATTGATAAAATATGTGAACAGTTAACAATAGATGAAAAAATCCGGCTTTTAGGCGGTGTTGGTGACTGGCATACTTATGACTGTAATGGAAAAATCCCCTCTATTATGATGACAGACGGACCACATGGGATTCGAAAACTGGAACAGGAAAAGGTTGGGGATATTGAAACCAGTAAGCCAGCAACCTGTTTTCCAACTGCAAGTGCAATAGCCTGCAGTTGGAATCCTGCTATTGTTAAAAAGATGGGTGAAGCGATTGCGAAAGAAGCAAAAAAAGAGCAGATATCCATTGTGCTAGGCTGCGGAATCAATATCAAGCGTTCTCCTTTATGCGGAAGAAATTTTGAATATTTCAGTGAAGATCCGTATTTGACAGGAAAGCTGGCAACGGGATATATTGAAGGTGTACAGAGTCTTGGAATAGGTACGAGCTTAAAGCATTATGCTGTTAATTCACAGGAAACAAGACGAATGACATCCAATAGCCAGATTGATGAAAGAACTCTTAGGGAAATATATCTGTCGGCTTTTGAAGAAGTTGTGAAAAAAGCAAAACCGACTTCTGTAATGGCTTCATACAACAGGATTAATGGCGAATTTGGAGCAAGAAATAAATACTTACTGACAGATGTTCTGAGAAAAGAATGGAAATATCAAGGTGGTGTGGTGTCGGATTGGGGAGCAGCAAATGATATTGTAAGCTGTATGAAAAATGGTCTGACACTGGAAATGCCAGATCCGAAAGGCTTCCACACAGATGTGTTAAAAGAAGCGTATAAGGATGGCCGGATTACGGATCAGGAACTGGATAACTGGACTAAGAATGTTCTGCAGAATTTTGTATCACTTCATAAAAATAAAGAAGAAAATTATGAGGTAGATATGGAAGAACAGAATCAGGTGGCACGTAAACTGGAAAATGAAAGTGCAGTACTTTTGAAAAATAATAGTGTTTTGCCAATTGGAAAAGAGAAGAAGGTAATCATTATTGGAGAGCTTGCCAGGCAGATGCGGTTTCAGGGAGGTGGGAGCAGTCATATCCAGCCGACGAAGATGACAAATGCGATTGAAGCAATACGTGAAAAAGGATATCAGGTAACTTATATACAGGGATATCAGAATGAAACGGAGGAATTAGGAGAAAAGCAACTACAGGATACGATAGAAAAACTGAAACAGGAATATAGAAAAAAGGATTGTGTGATTCTATATTTTATCGGTCTTACAGAATCTTACGAAGGAGAAGGATACGACAGGAAAAATCTTAAAATCCCTCAAAATCAGGAAGAGCTGTTGGCTGAAATTGCAGAAACTGTCGGAAAAGATCATATTGCAGCAATTAGTTTCGGTGGTGCGCCTATGGATTTTAGTTTTGAAAAGAATGTAGGAGCAATTCTTCACATGTACCTCGGAGGACAGGCTGTAGGGGAATCTGTTGCTGACTTAATCAGTGGAGAGGTGAATCCATCCGGTAAATTGGCAGAGACAATTCCGTTTTCAGAAAAAGATACCCCGGCATGGAGATATTTTGCACCTCCGAATGATGATGTAGAATACAGGGAAAGCATTTTTGTAGGTTATCGTTACTATGAGACATTCCATGTTCCGGTAAAATATCCGTTTGGTTATGGACTTTCCTATACTTCTTTTTCCTATTCGGAATTGAATGTACCGGAAGTATATAGTGGTGGAAAGATACAAATCGGTTTTAAAATTAAAAATATCGGAAAGGTGAGTGGAGCAGAAATAGCACAGTTATATGTCTGCCCGAACGAATCAGATGTTATCAGAAGCCATATAGAATTAAAGGGATTTCAAAAAATATATCTGCATCCAGGAGAAGAAAAAGAAGTTATATTAGAGCTGGATGAAAGAAGTTTTTCCGTCTATGATGTAGCCTCGTCC
>CALMUC010000159.1 GCA_937872845.1 uncultured Lachnospiraceae bacterium
CAGGAAAGGATCCTACAAAAGTAGACCGTTCAGCAGCTTATGCAGCAAGATATGTTGCAAAGAACATAGTTGCGGCAGGACTTGCTGACAAATGTGAAATCCAGCTTTCATACGCAATAGGAGTTGCACGCCCGACATCAATTAATGTAGACACTTTTGGAACTGGAAAAGTTTCTGATGAGAGAATGGTAGAAATAATCAGAAAACATTTTGATCTCAGACCAGCTGGAATTATTAAGATGCTTGATCTCAGGAGACCGATTTATAAGCAGACAGCAGCATATGGACATTTTGGAAGGACAGATCTTGATCTTCCGTGGGAAAATACTGATGCTGCAAAGAAACTTGCGGATTATATTGACTGATGAAGCAGGTAAAAAAATTATATATCAAGAATAACAGGCAGTGAATGATACGGTGCTGAATTAAATAAATTTTTGCTGTGAACATATATTATGGTATAATCAGCGACGGAACCCCAAACTGTAAAATTCAGTTAAAGTTTATATTTTTGAACATAGGAAAAGAGGAAATATCAATGAAGCACATGCTTAATTTTGAAAATTTTTCGAAGGACGAGCTTGATGGAATGTTAAAACTTGCCGCGGATATGAAGAAAAATCCGGAAAAATATTCAAAATCACTTGAAGGGAAAAAACTTTATACATTGTTTGAAAAAACATCAACAAGAACATTTCTTTCATTTACAACAGGGATAACAGAACTTGGCGGATCATATTATAATCAGCTTTGGAGAGATTCAAATTTTGTACTCGGAGAAATTGAATCTGAAATTAATTATGTGTGTCGTAATGTTGATATTATTATGGCACGTCTTATAAAAAATGAAACAGTTCAGCAATTTGGAAAATATTCAAGTGTACCATTTATAAATGGATGTGATAATTCATGGCACCCATGTCAGATCCTTGCGGACATGCTTACAGTAATGGAAAAATTTGGAACTCTGGATATAAAACTTATGTATGTTGGAGCAAAGAATAATGTATTTAATTCACTCGTAGAATTTTTTGCAAAGATGCAGCAAGGCACAATTTATGGACTTACACCGATTGCAAATAAGACAGCTGCCGGTTCTGAATTTTATGAGAATGCAAAAAAGAGCGGTTATTATGTAGAACTTGATTCAACTGCAGATAAAGATGAATTAAAGAAAATTGTAAATGATATGGATGTTGTGTATACAGACACATGGCTTGATATGGAATTTTTTAATGATCCAGCATATCAGAATACAAAGGAAGAATTAATGAATAAGATGCTTCCATATCAGTTGAATGATGATTTCCTTGGTTCAAGCCATGCACTTGTTTTTCATGATATGCCAATGCATGTCGGATTTGAAATTTCAGAAAATGTTGAACATAGATTTATGGATACAATTGTTGATGAAGCAGAAAATCGCAGACATGCAGAAAAAGCAGTTTTATATTCTCTGCTTAAGAATTATAATAATTAATCAGACAGATATCGTGAGCCCTGGCACATCAAATGTCAGGGCTTTTTAAAGGAAAGGATTATAAACATATGAGACATTTGATTGATCCAATGGACCTTTCTACGGCAGAAGTGGATGATATTATGAAACTTGCCGAAAGGATAATTGATGATCCTGAAAAATATGCAGATGTTGCAAAAAGAAAAAAGCTTGCAACGCTTTTTTATGAGCCAAGTACAAGAACAAGACTGTCATTTGAGACTGCGATGCTTGATCTTGGGGGCAGTGTGGTTGGATTTCCGGCAGCAGCAACATCATCAGTTTCCAAAGGTGAAAGTGTAGAAGATACAGTGCGTGTTGTAGGACAATTTGTAGATATTATAGCTATGCGCCATCCAAATGAAGGAGCACCGAAACTGGCATCAATTTATTCACCGGTACCTGTTATCAATGCAGGTGATGGAGGACATAATCATCCTACACAGACGCTTACAGACCTCCTTACTATAATCAGGGAAAAGGGGCATTTTGATCATCTTACCATAGGTCTTTGCGGAGATCTTAAATTTGGGAGGACTGTTCATTCTCTGATTAAAGCAATGTCACGGTATGAAGGTGTGAAATTTGTTCTTATTTCTCCTGAAGAACTTAAAGTTCCGGACTATATTATTTCTGAGGTTATAAAACCTGCCGGAATTGATTATGAAGAAGTCAAGTCACTTGAAGAAAATATGGAAAAACTTGATGTGCTTTATATGACAAGAGTTCAAAAAGAACGCTTTTTTAATGAGGCTGATTATATACGTCTCAAAGATACATATATCCTTGATGAAAAAAAGATGGAACTTGGAAAGAGGGATATGATAGTTCTTCATCCGCTTCCTCGTGTAAATGAAATTGCACTTGGAGTTGATGATGATCCACGGGCATGCTATTTCCGCCAGGTAAGAAATGGAAAGTTTGTCAGAATGGCGCTCATTATGAGATTGTTGGGGGTGGATATAATATGAAGATAGACAGTATTCAAGACGGAGTAGTACTTGATCATATAAAGGCAGGAAATGGTATGAAACTTTATTATGATCTGGGACTCGATAAACTGGATTGTTCTGTTGCTCTTATCCAGAATGTAAAGTCCTTAAAAATGGGCAAAAAGGATATAATAAAAATAGACAAAAAGGGATATGACATAAATTTTGAAGTGATTGGATATATTGATCCAGACGTCACCGTTAGCATCATAAGTAATGGGGTAACTGTAGAAAAAAAGAAAGTAGATCTTCCTGATGAACTTGTGAACATAAAAAAATGCAAAAATCCAAGATGTATTACAGCAATAGAACCAAACATTCAGCAGATTTTCAGATTGACAGATCGAAAAAACCGCATATATCGATGCATTTATTGTGAGACGCAGGCAGATAAATAAAATGTACACCATTTGAAAAGTTTACAAAATGATGAGTTATGTTATAATACAAAAGATTATAGCAAAGAAGGGTGTATTTTGCCCCTCAAAAACAAAGAGGGATTTTTTCGTATGGAACAGTATGTGATAAAAGGTGGAATTCCACTTGAAGGAGAAGTGACAATTGCAGGAGCAAAGAACGCTGCACTTGGAATTCTCGCTGCTGCGGTTATGACAGATGATAAGGTGCTTATAGAAAACGTACCATATGTATCTGATACGATAACCATGTTGAAAGCAATGTCAAATATAGGTGCGACGGTCATTTATCGAGACAAGCATACAGTAGAGATCTGTGGCAGAGGTATACGTAAAACAGATGATCTTACTGTGGATGATGAATATATTCGTAAGATTCGTGCATCTTATTATCTTATCGGAGCACTTTTAGGAAAATATAAATATGCAGATGTGGCACTTCCGGGTGGGTGTGATATAGGATCAAGGCCGATAGACCTTCACGTTAAGGGATTTGAGAGTCTTGGTGCATATGTTGAAATTATTCCTGGCGGACGCATTATGGCAAAAGCTGATAAACTTGTCGGAACCCATATTTATCTTGATACAGTATCAGTAGGTGCAACTATAAATATAATGATGGCAGCATCTCTTGCAGAAGGTAAGACAACTATTGAAAATGCAGCAAGAGAACCACATATTGTAGACGTGGCGAATTTTCTAAATACAATGGGAGCAAATATTAAAGGAGCTGGAACAGATGTCATCAGAATCCGTGGAGTGGAGAAACTGCATGGAGCTGAATACTCGATTATTCCGGATCAGATAGAAGCAGGGACATTTATGGCTATGGCTGTTGCTACACGTGGAAATGTCCTTATAAAAAATGTAATACCAAAACATCTTGAAGCTATTTCATCTAAGTTGATTGAAATGGGTGCCCAGGTAATAGAATATGACGATTCAGTAAGGGTTATGGCAGATGGAAAACTTCGGGCAACCCAGATAAAAACTCTTCCGTATCCTGGATTTCCTACGGATATGCAGGCACAGCTTGCTGCTGTATTGGCACTTGCAAATGGGACAAGTATTGTAACTGAAAGTATATTTGAAAATCGCTTTCGTTATGTATCGGAGCTTTGCCGTATGGGAGCAAAAATCCGTGTTGAAGGAAATTCAGCTTATATTGTTGGAATTCCAAATTATAATGGAGCAAGAATGACAGCGTCAGATTTGCGTGCCGGAGCTGCACTTGTTATAGCTGCACTTGCGGCAGATGGATACTCAGTGATTGAAGATATTCAATTTGTAAAACGAGGATATGAGGATTTTGCTGATAAAGTCTGTGGAATTGGCGGCCGAATGGAAGCTGTTGAATCTGAAAGAGAAATACAGAAGTTCAAGATGCGTGTTGGGTAGGAGGAATTGAGATGGCTAAGAAACCATATTATATAACAACAGCGATAGCATATGCGTCGGGTAAACCGCATATTGGAAATACATATGAAATCGTACTTGCTGATGCAATTGCAAGGTATAAGAGATTCATCGGATATGATGTCCACTTTCAGACAGGTACAGATGAACATGGACAGAAAATTGAAACAAAGGCGTTTGAAAGTCTTTCAACTCCAAAAGAATTTGTAGATGAGCAGGCTGCAGGAATAAAAGGTATCTGGGATCTTATGAATACGTCTTATGACCGTTTTATGAGAACAACAGACCCTGATCATGAAGTGCAGATTCAGAAGATTTTCAAAAAGTTATATGAAAAAGGTGACATATACAAGGGACATTATGAAGGTATGTATTGTACTCCGTGCGAGTCATTCTGGACAAAAAGTCAGCTGAAAGATGGGAAATGCCCTGATTGCGGACGTCTTGTTCAACCAGCAAAGGAAGAAGCATATTTTTTCAAAATGAGTAAGTATGCACCGATGCTCATAAAATATATAGAAGATCATCCGGACTTTATTCAGCCGGAGGCTCGTAAAAATGAAATGATAAATACATTTTTGAAACCGGGACTTCAGGATTTATGTGTTTCAAGAACAACTTTTAAATGGGGAATACCTGTTGATTTTGACCCGAAACATGTTATTTATGTATGGATAGATGCTCTCTGCAACTATATTACAGGAATTGGTTATAATGCTGATCTGCCATATTCTGAGCAGAGTGATTATTTCAAAAAGTACTGGCCAGCGCAATTGCATCTGATAGGAAAAGATATTCTTCGTTTTCATACAATATACTGGCCTATAATGCTTATGGCTCTTGATCTTCCTCTTCCGGAACAGGTTTTTGGACATCCTTGGCTTTTACAGGGTGATGGTAAGATGAGTAAATCCAAAGGGAATGTTCTTTATGCTGATGACATGGTAAATCTTTTTGGAGTAGATGCGGTTCGTTATTTTCTGCTTCATGATGTTCCGTTTGAAAGTGACGGAATTATTTCATGGGAACTTCTCATAGAGAGAATTAATTCTGACCTTGCAAATACACTTGGAAATCTTGTGAATCGTACAATTTCTATGTCCAACAAATATTTTGGCGGAGTTGTGACGAATACTAATGTAAGTGAACCTGTTGATCAGGATTTAAAAGATTATATTTATGAGGAGCGCATAAAAGTAAATCAATATATGGACAAGCTCCGTGTTTCGGATTCACTCACAGAGGTGTTTAATATATTTAAGAGGCTTAATAAATATATTGATGAGACAACACCATGGGCTCTTGCAAAGGAAGAAGACAAACTTCCTCGTCTTAATACGGTGCTTTATAATCTGACAGAGGGAATTGTAATGGGCGCATCACTTCTCCATTCATTCCTGCCTGAAACGGCAGAAAAGATAGCGTCTATGCTCAATGCAGATCTTCGCAGCGTAATTCAGCTTACAGTATTCGGACTTTATCCGTCAGGAAATAAAGTGACAGATTCACCGGAAATTTTATTTGAAAGAATTGATGTTGAAAAGGCTATGGAATTTATTCATGAGAAATTCCCGGTCAAGGAAGAAAAACCAGAAAAAATAAAGCCTAAGAAAGTTATTTCAAATGAACCGGCAACTATTGCCAGATTTGAAAAACCTGCAATTTCAGTGGATGAGTTTGACCGTATGCAGCTTGAAATAGGTGAAATACTGAAATGTGAATCTGTTCCTGAATCAAAAAAACTTCTTTGCTCACAGGTGCAGGTTGGAGGAAGAGTTCTGCAGATTGTATCAGGAATTAAGAAGTTCTATAATCCGGAAGAAATGGTCGGAAAAAAGGTTGTTGTAATTACAAATCTTGAGCCGGCAAAACTTGCAGGAGTTGAATCACAGGGAATGCTTCTCTGTGCTGAAAATGCAGAAGGCAGACTTGCTCTTCTTACATGTGAAAGACCTGATGAAATTGAAGGCGGTTCTATGATCAGCTGACATTATGTAGATACATATAAATGAAGCTGATACAGACTGGTATATTTATATATGGTGCAGTTCTGCATAATTAGACATTGACGACTGGTTGTGATAATATCACAACTAGTCGTTTTTTTTGAAAGGAGAAATGACTTTCGAAAGGGTTTAGAAACCTTAGCGCCAGAGTAAATGTAGAAAATGCATGTACTTGACGAGGAGTGGGGTTATCGAAAATTCGGCGGATGCCTCACCGGAATGCACAATCCGTAAGTTTCGTCTAAAAACTGTGGCGACACAGCAACAGAGGGCGGAACAGGTGCCTTATTTTTCAATAAAAATGGAGGTTCAGGACAATGTGTGGAATTATTGGCTATACAGGCAGTGAAACTGCAAAGGATATATTGATAAACGGATTAAAACAGTTGGAATATCGGGGATATGACAGTGCCGGAATAGCATTGTTTGATAAGAAAACTGGAATAATTTTAAAGAAAAAGGTTGGAAGAGTTACAGACCTTGAAAAGGCATCTGATGGTGTAAAGACTGATGCAACATGTGGAATCGGACATACAAGATGGGCAACACATGGTGGAGTGACAGAAGAAAATGCTCATCCTCACAGAGTGGGACGAGTTACTCTTATTCATAATGGAATTATTGAAAATTATCGTGAATTGACAACTGAATATGGTTTGAAAAATATATTGAAATCTGAAACAGATACAGAGGTTGTTGCAGCACTTCTTGATCGTATTTATGATGGAGATCCTATAAAGGCTATAAAGAATATGGTTAAACTGTTGGCAGGATCATTTGCACTTTGTATTATGTTTGACGATATACCGGAAAAGATTTTTGCAATACGAAATGTCAGTCCGATGGTTGCAGCGCATTTTAATGATGGAGCAGGATGTGATGGCTCGATTATTGCTTCAGATCTTGTTGCTTTAATAGATTATTCTAAAGAATATTTTGTAGTTCCTGAATATCATATACTTGAAATGACGAAGGAAGGAATAAATGTAAAGGATCTTGCCGGACATGACGTGAAGCCTGAAATATTGACGGTGAATTGGGATATAAGTGCTGCAAAAAAAGGCGGTTATCCACACTTTATGCTGAAGGAAATTTATGAACAGCCTGAAGCTCTTGACAGAACTATTTCGCCAAGAATTATAGATGGATTACCGAATTTCGAAGAGGATGGAATCAGCGACTCGATTCTTAAAAATTTAAGACAGATTACAGTGGTTGCCTGCGGAACTGCCATGCATGCGGGGATTGTAGGGAAGTCACTTATTGAATCAGAACTCAGAATTCCGGTAAATACTGAAATAGCATCGGAATTCCGATATAAGGATCCGATAATAGATGAAAATACTCTTACAATCGTAGTTTCTCAGTCGGGTGAAACAATAGATACATTGGAAGCGCTCAGG
>CALMUC010000160.1 GCA_937872845.1 uncultured Lachnospiraceae bacterium
TCCGATCTGAGCAAGTCCCCAATTTTCAAAATCATGTATAACATTTTTCGAATTATATTCAGTAATTGCCGTATATAAAAATTTCGGATTTTGAACTACATGTTTTAAAAATTCATTTTCATCTGAATCATTTGTAATATTGCATCGTCCTTTTCCAGTGATAAAAAGTTTTTTCCCAGAAATATTATTTTTTTCCAGAACAATCACATCAAATTTTTCAGATGCTTTTATAGCTGCCATCATTCCTGCAGCTCCCGAACCAACAACAATCATTTTTTCCTTAGACATCTTAATATTCCTTTTATTCAAACTTAACTGATTTTTTTCAAATCTTTTTTATCTATAACAATTAGCAAACTCTGATCCTTTTCAATAGGTTTTTCCGGATCAATAGAACCCTTTGTAGAGTGATCAATGCTTACGGCAACAACATTAAGATTATAATCATGACGTAAGTTCAATTCCTTTAAGCTCTTTCCTATCCAGCTATCTTTGGGTCTCATCTCAACAAGAGCTAAATTATCAGAAATTTCAAAAAATTCAAGAAAATTATCCGATGTAAGCTTTTTTGCCATTCTTATACCAGTTTCATTTTCTGGAAATATAATTTCATCAGCACCTATCTTTTTAAGGATAATTCCTGCTCTTTCAGAACTTGCTTTTGCCATTACATATTTTACGCCGCACTCTTTAGCAACCATAACACACATAATGCTGGCTTCAAGATTTTGTGCCATACAAACAACGACAACATCCATATTTGAAATTCCAAATCCTTTTATGGCTGCTGCATCTGTCAAATCAGCAGTCAACGCACAAGTTACTGAATCAGCAATCTGATTTACAAGTTCCTCATTTTCATCTGCAACAAGCACTTCTGCTCCATTATCTGAAAGTGCCTTTGCCAGACTCATACCAAATTTTCCAAGTCCCAAAACTGCAAATGATTTATTCAAAATTTTTCTCCTTTAAAATGTATTAACCAATAATGAATCTGCCTTCTGCATACTTTATATCATTTTTACCATTTCCTGAACTAGTATTAAAAAACAAAGCCATAGAAATTGGCCCAATACGTCCAAGATACATTGCTGTAATAACAATAATTCTTCCGACAGATGTAAGATTAGGAGTTAATCCCCTTGACAAACCAACAGTAGAAGTTGCACTGCAAATTTCATATGCTGAATCTACCGCATTCGCATGATTCAAAGTCATTAAAAGCAGCATTAACACAAAAATAATTGTAAAATTGAACGTTACAATTGCATTTGCTTTCTGAATCATGTCTTTTGTAATCTTACGATTAAATATAACAGTTTCATCACGATTTTTTATAAATGAAACAACATTAAGAACAACAACCAGCATTGTAATTGTTTTCACACCTCCGGCAGTTCCGACTGGTGATC
The DNA here is from genome assembly GCA_937872845.1 of uncultured Lachnospiraceae bacterium. Classification (GTDB taxonomy): domain Bacteria; phylum Bacillota; class Clostridia; order Lachnospirales; family Lachnospiraceae; genus Eubacterium_Q. Next base: position 1,413 of record CALMUC010000160.1, read on the forward strand.
CACCGATAAACATGTACAAACATCCTATCACAGCCGTTGATTCATGCAGATCTTTCTGTGATATCGAAGCAAATCCAGCAGTACGGTATGTTACAGATTGAAAAATAGAATTAAGAATTTTATCACCAAGAGATAATTTACCAATAGTATCAACATTTCCATATTCAGTAATTAATGTCAAAAGTCCTCCACTGAATATCAAAAATAAAGTAACATTTATAACTAATTTTGAATGTTCATTTAAACGTCTGTAAAATGTCAAAGGATTATAATGATTTTTAAACATTTTTTTTACTGTAGAGCATAAATCAAACCACACAACATATCCTAGTCCGCCAAGTACAATCAATAAAATAGTAACAATAAGAACAAGTGGATTTGAATTATAATTCATAAGACTGTTTGGTCCGATTATATCAATACCGGCATTACAAAAAGCCGAAACAGAATTAAATACAGAAATCCATATCCCTTTCGCGACACCAAATTCAGGTACAAAAACTATAAGATAAAAACATGCACCTATTCCTTCAACAAGAAATGTACCTTTAAACACCTTATAAAGAAAACGTACAAGTCCCTGCATATCATTTAAATTAAATGCATCATGAATCAAAAGCCTGTCTTTTAATGATATTTTTTTATGTAACGCAAGCATAACTGCAGATGTAACCGAAATTATACCCAATCCACCAAGCTGTATAAGTACCAAAATTATTATTTGCCCAAGTATTGTCCAATGTGAAAAAGTATCGACAACAACAAGTCCGGTAACACAAACTGATGTAGTTGATGTAAAAAGTGCTGTCAAAAATGATGTTTTTTCACCTGCAGAAGTTGCAGCTGGAATCATAAGTAAAAGTGCACCAGATAAAATTAATGCAAAGAAACCTGCCGGTATTATTTGTGACGATGTAATCTTAAATTGATGTCTCAAAGCAGTTTGTTCATTCATATTTTAATATCCTTAATTTTAAATCCCTTTACCTAAGAAAAACAGAACATACGGAATATGCTCTGTTTTCTCAGTCAGGAAAATTTTTTATAAATTGTAAATCAATTAAATAATAAAATAACTTAAATTATAAATAATCTTCATATTACTCAAAACTACAATATTATACAGGATATGTCTTATTTTGGTCATCAGCTTTACTCATATCCACCTTGCTTTGCTGCGCTTCTCTATACTTAAAGAATTCAGTAGCAACCTGTGGAAATAATGCATATGAAAGAACATCTTCATCCTGCTGCTTATACTGAGCCATTTCTTTTTCCATCTGAGGAAGCTGTGGCTCAAGATCATCCGCAGGCCTATGTGTAATAGGCTTTTCACTTCCGATTGCCTTTTTCTGAACTTCAGCATTCATTACAGATACAGTCTTTCCATATTTACCCATAAGAAAATCTTTAGATTCTTTTGTTATCATCTTATATCTCTCACCTGTAAGTACATTAAGAACAGCCTGTGTACCAACAATTTGAGATGAAGGTGTAACAAGTGGCGGCTCACCAAAGTCTTTACGTACTCTTGGAACTTCTTCAAGAACAGCCTGAAGTTTATCTTCCTGATGCTGCTGTTTGAGCTGAGATACAAGATTTGAAAGCATACCTCCCGGAACCTGATAACGAAGGGTATTGATATTAACTCCAAGTACCTTTGTACTCATAAGTCCACTCTTAAGACATTCCTCACGATAAGGCGCAAAATAATCAGCAATTTCGGAAAGAAGTTTCTGATCAAGTCCTGTATCATATTCTGTGCCATCAAATGTTTTAACCATAACTTCTGTAGCAGGCTGTGATGTACCCATTGCAAATGGTGACATAGCTGTATCAATAACATCACACCCAGCTTCAACAGCTTTCATGTATGTCATTGAAGCCACTCCAGATGTATAGTGTGTATGAAGCTGAATAGGAAGTTTTGTTCCTGCTTTTAATGCTTTTACAAGTTTTGTTGCTTCGTAAGGAAGTAAAAGTCCAGCCATATCCTTAATACAAATAGAATCAGCTCCCATATCTTCGATATCATGTGCCATCTTTTTCCAATAGTCTTCTGTATATGGCTCTCCAATTGTATAAGACAAAGCAACCTGGGCATGTCCGCCCTCTTTATTAGCAGCCTTTACTGCTGTTTCCAGATTTCTAAGATCATTTACACAGTCAAAAATACGTATAATATCTATTCCATTTGCAATTGACTTCTGAACAAAATATTCAACTACATCATCAGCATATGGTTTATATCCAAGAATATTCTGACCCCTGAAAAGCATCTGAAGTTTTGTATTCTTAAATCCTTCTTTCAGCTTACGAAGTCTATCCCATGGATCTTCTTTTAAAAACCTAAGGCATGCATCAAATGTTGCCCCGCCCCAGCATTCAACAGAATGATATCCAACCTGATCCATCTTATCAATTATCGGAAGCATTTCTTCTATAGGCATACGAGTTGCAATTAAAGACTGATGTGCATCACGAAGAACTGTTTCTGTTATTCCAAGCTTTCTTTTTGTTTCTTCAGCCATTTTTTTTCCTCCAAAATTAGTGAACATTAAAAATTGCCAGGAATGATCCGGCAGCAACTGCTGTTCCAATAACACCTGCAACATTTGGTCCCATTGCATTCATAAGTATAAAGTTTGTAGGATCATACTCTGATGCTACCTTCTGTGAAACACGTGCAGCCATAGGTACAGCTGAAACACCTGCTGATCCTATCAAAGGATTTACTTTTCCATGTGTAGCAAGGCACATTAATTTTCCAAAAAGTACACCTGCAGCTGTTGCAAAAACAAATGCAATCAAACCTAATGCAGTTATCTTTAATGTGGATACATTTAAAAATGCTTTTGCACTTGTTGATGCTCCGACAGATGTACCAAGAAGTATAACTACTATATACATCATTGCATTTGAAGCTGTTTCAGTAAGCTGTTTAACTACACCACATTCACGGAACAGATTTCCGAGCATAAGCAAACCAACAAGCGGTGCTGTCGTCGGAAGAATAAGACATACAACAAGCGTAACTATAATAGGAAAAAGAATTCTTTCAAGTTTTGTAACTTTACGCAGCTGCGGCATACGGATAAGCCGTTCCTTTTTTGTTGTAAAAAGTTTCATTACAGGTGGCTGAATAACTGGTACAAGCGACATATATGAATATGCTGCAACAGCTATCGGTCCCATAAGAGTATCTCCCATTCCAAGCTTTCCGGCAAGGAAAATGGATGTTGGTCCATCAGCTCCACCTATAATAGAAATAGCAGCAGCTTCTTTTCCTGTAAATCCCATTGCTATAGCAATAAAATATGCTACGTATATACCAAACTGAGCAGCTGCGCCAAGAATAAATGATGGCGGATATGCTATCAGAGGACCAAAGTCCGTCATTGCACCAACTCCCATGAAAATCAATGATGGAAGAATACTCCACTGATCAAGTTTATAAAAATAATATAGAAGTCCGCCTTCTTCAATTATGGAAGGGAACATATTAACAAGAAACATACCAAAAGCAATTGGTACAAGCAGCAAAGGCTCAAATCCTTTTGCAATTGCAAGATACATAAAAACAAAAGCAATAAGAATCATGACATAGTTTTTCCAGTCAAGTGTAGCAAAGCCAGTCTGCTGAAGTAAATTTTGAAGAATTTCTGCCATTATTTTACCTCCTCAGGTTTCACATAAAGTCAGTGGATTAATTTAATGTTGCAAGAGTATCGCCTGACTCTACCTGAGCGCCATCTGCAACATTAATTGATGCAACTGTTCCGTCCTGAGGTGCAACAATTTCATTTTCCATTTTCATTGCTTCAAGAACAAGTATGACTTCTCCACGTTTTACAGCCTGTCCTTCAGATGCTTTTATACTTAATATTTTTCCAGGCATTGGAGATGCGATAACTACAGATCCAGACTCAGATGATGATGCAGTTGGTGCTGGTGCAACTGGTGCTGCCTGTGCTGCTACAGGTACTGATTTAGATACTACTGGTGCTGATGCCTGTGCTGTTCCTGAAGATGTTTCTTCAACAGCTACATCATATGTATTTCCATTTACTGTAATTCTATAATTTTTCATTTCTAATCCTCCTCTGATTATCTTACCCTTCTGATTGAACGGACAACAAGCTTATCCTTACTATCTGTGAAAGTATTTCCATTTGCAGCCTCAGCTGCATATATTGCTGCAGTTATTACAGCTGCGAGCTCAGAATTATCAATTTCATCTTTTTCCGAAACAGGTGTCTTGTTGATTTTTTTGACAGTTTTTAAAGCTGCTTTATTTGTTTCTTTATTTTTAATTTTATCTGGTTCAGTCTTTTCTTTCTGCTCGTTCTTTTCCATTCCAAGCAGCTTAGGAATAAACTTGAGAAGAGCAATTATAAATGATATGAAAATCAAAATAACGAAGACTGTTCCCATACCAATTGCAGTATGTCCGCCAGCTCTCTTAAGAAGTTCCTGCATAGAATAAACTGCACTCACTTCACAATCATCTGCTTTAAAAGGATACACTTGCTGTGTACTTGCAAAAGACTTAACAAATGCATCTTCTGATGATACATCGATACCATAACTTGAATAATTATCCTGAATGTATTTATCTACATCTGTATAACTCTTATTTGCAGCTTCTTCTTCTATCTCTTTTTTGTATTTCTCCAGATCCATACTATATTCACGGTTCTGGACAAATGAAACCGTTACTCTTACATCACGATTTTCATATTTTGCAATAAAAGAACAGAGAACATTGTCCCTTGCGCCATTTTTAAATTTAAGATTCTTACCCGATGTATCAAAATAATTTAAGAATGTCCCTACATGATCTGTTGTCTGTGCCGCTTTAAATCCAGAAACTGCATTCTTCTCAAGATTTGTACCATCATTCAGATAATAATCTGCCTCCGAATCAGAAACAGCATTATACTGATTTACAACGCTTTCTGCAAATTGCACCATTTGATCTTTATCAAAATCAAATGCATATTTACTCTCATCTTTAGAAGAACCACATCCAGTCAGCATTAAAGCCGTAAAAAGGCTGAGCACAAGACAAAGCAATAATCTTTTCTTCATTTGTTCTCCTCCTAGAAAGCAATGTGTTTCTTAACAGGTCTGTCTTCTCTCTTAGTAGCAAGCATTTCAAATGCTGCAATCACACGCTTTCTTGTTGCATCAGGAACAATAATGTCATCAACAATACCACGTCTTGCTGCGGTTGAAACATTTGCCTGATTTTCTCTTATTTTCTTAGCTGCATCTGCTATTGCAGTTTTCTTATCAGCTGATGATTCAATATCAGAACTATAAATAATCTTTGCTGCCATTTCAGAATCCATTGTTCCTATAGCTACATCTGGCCATGCATATACAATATCAGCCCCTATTGATTTTGAATTCATAATTACATATGCAGATCCAAACGCATCTCCTAAAACAACATTAACCTTAGGGACCGTTGCATCAGCAAATGAAAGTGTAAGTTTCCCTGCTTCTCTTGCAATATTCTTTTCTTCTTCAACAGTAGCAGCAAAACCTTTGACATTTGTAAATGTAAGAACAGAAATACTGAAAGAATCACAAAAGCTTACAAATCCTGATGCCTTTGATGCTCCTTCAGCTGAAAGATAACTGTCTCCATCTTTAACCTGATTTGCTACAACTCCAACTGTAACACCATTTAAACGGATAAACCCTGTCACGATCTCTTTTGCATATTCCTTTTTAGTTTCAACAAAAAGATTGTCATCAGCTATGTTCTGAATAACTCCTCTTGCATCATCCTTCAGTGCCTCGATACCAGGAATTGTACGATTCAAATCATCTGTGCAGGATATAACTGCTTCCTCCTCATTATTTACAGGAAGAAATCCTACAAGATTTCTTATTTCAAAGAGAACATCGGCATCACTTTCAGAAACTCCATCAACAATTGAACTGCTGCTGCTTAAATAATCTGCGGAAGCTGTGTCCAATTTATCTTCATAATTTTCTGCAAGTGCATTAGGACTGTTAACGAAAAGCTTTGCATTTTTAGTCATAAAGGTAAAATCAGATAATGATGCAAGAATTCCTGCTCCACCACCGCAATTTCCGAATACAGCTGTAATCTGCGGAATGACGCCTGATGCCATTGTACTTTCCCTGAAAAGGTGTCCAAATGCATCAAGAGCATCTGTTGCTTCCTGAAGGCGAAGACCAGCGCAATCAATAAGACCTATAATTGGTGCGCCAACTTTCATTGCAAGTTCATAAAGATTCGAAATCTTTTTTGCATGCATTTCACCAATGGAGCCTCCAAGAACATTTGCATCCTGACTGTATACATAGACAAGTTTCCCATCTATGACTCCATACCCAGTCACAACACCATCTTTAGGAGTCATCTGTTGCATTCTTGAACTGAAATCTGTATTTCTGGATGTTACACCAGAGCCGATTTCAACAAAACTGGCGTCATCAAGTAACGTTGCAATTCTTTCACTTGCTGACAAAGTAAGCTTATCGCTCATTTATTATGTCCTCCGTTTGTGCATATTTTTTTAAATAAACATTAATATTCTATAACTTTTAGCAGTCCATTTCAACATGATACATTTGCAAAAATGTAATATTTTTGTGTCTAAATTTTTATTGCATGCATGAGTTCAAGTCTAAATAATTAAACATTAAATTTTCATATAAAACTTTATATATCATATATTGCAAAAAAGACTAAAAACAATCATTGGATTTTAATCTGTCTTAGTGATAGCGGTACACTTGATTGTCTTTAATCTTTTAATTTTATTTGCACATATTATATTTTACATAAACCCCATTGCAAAAAACATTTTTATCAGTTTTAATTTTTATTACTTATAGCTTTTAATTACATCCTTATTTGCCAAAATGTAAGTCACTAATGAAATCACAGTAAGTATCATCGAAAGATAAATAAGAATATTTGCAATTATAACAAATGGTTTATCAGAAAGTTCAGCTGCAGTAATAAAAATAAGATAAATCACCATTGCCATCTGAACTGTCGTTTTTACTTTTCCCCACATATTGGCAGCAATAACATGTCCATTATCTGCTGCAATAAGCCGAAATCCACTTATAGTAAATTCTCGTGCAATAATTATTATTACAACCCATGAAGGTATTTTTCCGAGACTGATAAGTGCTATCATGGCCGAACATGTGAGAAGTTTATCTGCAAGAGGATCCATAAATTTACCAAAATCAGTTATAAGATTATATTTTCTGGCAATTTTGCCGTCTGCCATATCTGAAAGAGAAGCTATTATGAATACACCAAGGGCTATCCACTTTCCGGCAGGAATTCCATTTACAAGAAGAAATACTAGAAAAACCGGAATCAAAAATACTCTAAAAAGTGTTATTTTATTTGGCAGGTTCATTTATTCATCCTCCTCTAACTCATCTGCAAACAAATCATATTCGTTACAATCCGTAATATGTGCTTTGATTATGGATCCAGACATAATTTCATGGGTTGCTTTCAACCACACAAAACCATCAACTTCAGGTGCATCTCTATATGAACGCGCCATATAAATATCATCATCAGGAACATATCCTTCAACTATAACATCCATCTCTTTGCCAATAATTTCTTTATTATGTTCAAATGAGATTTTACTTTGCAGGTACATAATTTCTTCTCTATATTTTTTTTTCACTTTCTCGTCCACCTGATCAGGAAAATCATTTGCAGGAGTTCCTTCTTCTCTAGAATATGTAAAAGCACCAACATGATCTAGTTTAAGTTCCGAAAGTGCTTTCAGACATGCATCATGTTCCAAACTCGTTTCACCAGGAAAACCGGTTATAAGTGTAGACCTTATTGCTATATCAGGAATTTTATCACGAAGTTTTTTTACAACCTCAAATATTTCATCATGATTAGTTCTTCTGCCCATACTTTTTAAAATTTTATCCTCGGTATGCTGAATAGGCATATCTATATAATGAAGTACTTTAGGATTTTTTGCCATCTCATTAATTAAAGCATCATCTATTTCTTCGGGATAGCAGTATAAGAGTCTTATCCATTTCAATTCTGTAATTCTCGAGAGCCTTTGTAATAATTCAGAAAGTTTTTTCTCTCCATATAAATCCACTCCATAGCACGTTGTTTCCTGTGCAACAATGACAAGTTCACGTACACCATTTCTGACAAGTCCTCTCGCTTCAAGAAGAATATTTTCCATAGGAACTGAACGATAATGTCCTTTAAAATACGGAATTGCACAATAAGTACATCTTTTGTCACATCCCTCTGCAATTTTTATATATTCCATATATGGATGTTCAGTAATTACCCTTTCTACGAAAGCTCCATCATCAAATTTTGCATCTATATTATCAAATACATCAACTTCTTTATTTCCCGCTCTTAATTTGTCAAGCACATCAGCAATTTTATCAAGTCCAGCTGTGCCTATCATAGCATCAACTTCCGGAAGATCTCTCTTTATATCTGTCTTAAAACGCTCTGCCATACAGCCAACAGCAATTAAATACTTTAACTTATCTTTTTTTAATTCAGCAAGTTCCAGTATCTGATTAATACTTTCTTCTGTAGCAGTCTGAATAAAGCAGCACGTATTCACAACAGCAGCATCAGCATCTTCAGGATCATTAACAATCATATATCCCCTGTTAGTTAAAAGACTAAGCATTTTTTCACTGTCACATGTATTTTTATCACACCCGAGTGATGCCATATAAATGTTAAACATCCTATTTTACCTTATATTATCTTTCTATTTTGAATGATTTTGAATTTCAGCTGCAGTTACACAATTTTTCATAAGTCCCGCAATTGTCATCGGTCCTACTCCGCCAGGAACAGGTGTTATTTTACCTGCAACAGGTTCTACGGAATCAAAATCAACATCACCACATAGTTTTTTTCCTTCACCTGTTCTATGTATACCAACATCTATTACAACTGCACCTTTTTTTACATAATCAGCATTAATTAATCTTGGCTTTCCTACAGCAACTATCAGAATATCCGCATTTTTTGCAATATCTTTTATGTTTTTTGAATGTGAATGGCAAACAGTAACCGTGGCATTTTCACGAAGAAGAAGCATGGCCATTGGTTTTCCTACAATATTGCTTCGTCCTATCACAACAGCATTTGCTCCATCCATATTCACAGAACTTCTTTTTAAGAGTTCTATTATTCCCTGAGGTGTACATGATACAAATCCTTTTTCACCTATACTGAGCCGTCCAACTGATTCCGGATGAAATCCGTCCACATCTTTATCCGGAGATATTCTTCTGATCACTTTATCTTCATCAATCCCCTTTGGAAGTGGAAGCTGAACAAGTATTCCATTTATAGAATCATCCTCATTTAAATCATCTATTAATTTTAAAAGACTATCTTCCGAAGTCGTTTCCGGAAGTTCATAGCTCTTGGATTTTATGCCTGTGTATTCACATGCTTTTTTCTTATTTCCAACATATACTTTAGAAGCTGGATCTTCTCCAACAAGAATAACAGCAAGTGAAATATTAATTCCATTTTC
>CALMUC010000161.1 GCA_937872845.1 uncultured Lachnospiraceae bacterium
TCCGATCTATCACAGAAAGAGATGCAGAAGATGATATAGAAAGTGGAACAAAGAATGTTACAGAAAGCATCGCAGAAGGTGATATAGAAAATGCCGCAAAAAATAATGAAAATCAAGGAAAAAGATTTAGTGGAGTGTTTCATATTTTGCCTGTGTCTGTGGCGATTTTGATTATTGTTTTTGTATTTATTAAAGGTAATGAATTCTGCCATGGTTTAACGAAAATGCCTGAGTATTCTGAGGAAATTGTGGCAGAATCAAAGGCAATGCAGGTGATTGAAAATGCAGCTTCCGGTAAAATATATGCTGCGAATATGCCTGAACTATATCTGAGATGTTTTGGAAATATAACAAGATCTGTTTTGTCTGGTGATGATCTTGCCAGAAAAAGAAATATTACAGAAATTGTATCATTGGATGATAATTCTCAGATTTTTTTGAATAGTGGATTTTTATATTGCCCAATTTCAGAAAAAACTGCGATATATACAGATGACAAAAAAGTTATATATGCTTTGAAGAAAGCAGGATACCATCTTACGGCGTATTGTACAGCTGTATATCCGGTAGATCTTGCAAATCTGGCAGCACTTAACAGTATTTCATTAGATAATGGAAATCTTGTTCTTGCAAATGGAAACAAAATCGGATGTGGGCCTTATGTAAATCTGTATGCCGGAAGATATACAATACGTTTCTGGCTGACTGTTTCTCCTGATGTATTAAAAAGGGATGAAAATGCAACAATCTGCAATATTGGTGTTTATGCATATGTGGGGCAGAAAACCATTGTGACATTGGAGGTTAAGGCAAATCAGTTTGATGAAAAGGGCGGATGTGTTGTTGAACTCCCATTTATATCAGGTAATTATCAGAACGTGGAATTTAAGTGCCTTCCTGAAATAAATGATTCAATAGTTGTCGGCAGAATAGAATATCAGGTTACACCTGATTATGATGTTCATACTACATATGATAAAAAACACCGTCGGATTCGTGATGAATATTATGACCTTACAGGAAAACCTGTTATTGTAAAAGAGGGATATTCTGCGATTGAATATGAGTATGACAAAGCCGGAAATGTAAAGACTAACAGATATTTTGGAGAAGATAATAAACCTATAATTATCGCGGGCGGATTTGCTGAAACACATTTTTCATATAATTTGAGAAAGCAGATTATAAGTCAGACATACTTTGGTATAGATGGGAAACCAATTGCTGTACAGGATGGAAGTTATGGATATGAATATAAATATGACAAATCAGGAAATCGTATATTTCAAAGAAGTATAGATGCAAAAGGCAATCCGATAATTTCAACAGCGGGATATGCAGAGATTCACAGAACGTTTAATGGAAATAATAATATAATCAGTGAAAGCTATTACGGGAAAAAATCTGAGCCGATTGCTCTTCCTTCAGGAGAGTATGCAAGAGAGTATGGTTATGATGAAAATCGAAATATTAACGATACAAAGTTTTTGGGCAAAGATGGCGAACTGATGAATATAAATGGCGGATATGCAGAGGAAAAAAAGGTATTTAACGGACAGGGACTTGTTGTACGTGATGAATATTATGGAACAGCAGGACAGCCAGTGATATGCAGTAACGGATATTTTGCTATAGATATGACATATGATATGAATGGCAGAGTAATAAAGGAAATGTATTATAGCACCGATGGTAAATCTATCAGCCTTTCATCTGGTGAATGTGGTCACATATATGAATATGACGATGCCGGGAACAAAAGCGATATAACATATATAGATGGAAATTCTCAGCCTGTGGCAATAGGCGAAGGATATGCAAGAATTCACAATAAATATGATGATAAAGGTCATATAATTCGTCAGGAATATTTTAAAAATACAGGAGAGGCATTTACATTTTCCACAGGATATTCAATAAAGGAAGATGATTATTCTGCAGATGGCGATGTAACAGAAGAACGTTATTATGATGCAGATTCAAAACCTGTACTGATTAATGGACATTATGCAGCACTAAAATGGACATATAATGATAAGCATCAGCAGATAAGTGAAGAGAGATACGGAAAGAATAAAGAGAAAATTCTCGGACGTGATGGTGTATTTCTGATCAAGAAAAAAAATGATGAAAATAATAATTCAATTGTAATAAAATATTATGATACAAATGGGAAACCGGCTCTTCTGTGGAATCAATATGCTGAAATACATCGTACATTTAATAAAGAAAATCAGCTTGTAGAAGAAAGTTACTATGGGCAGGATGGCAAAGCTTTAACACTAAGCAGTAATGTGGCAGCTACAAAATTTAAGTATGATAAAAATGGAAATGTGGTTGACGTTTTACATTATGATAAAAATGGTGATAAAGTTGTTACAACTTATGGATATGCTGAGATAAAGCGTACATATAATGAGAAGGGGCAGATGATAAGTGAGTCATATTATGATCTTGATGGCATACTTGTAAATGTGGATGCCGGATATGCAATGATGAAAAAGCAATATGATAAATATGGCAATGTAAAAAAAATCGATTATTATGATAATAAAGAAAAAGAGGCAATGAACTGGGGACAATATTCTGAAGTTGTATATAAATATGATTCACATAACAGAAGTTCATCAGAAGCTTATTATGATCAGGAAGGTCATAATAAGCCTGCAACATCCGGGCAATATGGATGCAGTTTTGGTTATAATGAAATTGGTGAGTGTGTGATTTACAGATATCTTGGACGGGATATGAAAATATGTATTACCTCAGACGGATATGCAGAGATGAAGAGAAAATATGACGCACAGGGAAATCCTATAGAAGATACATATTATGATGTAAATGAAAATCCAGTTGAGAATAAAGAAGGTATTGCAAAAATAGTGAGAAAATATGATGAAAATGGAAATGTTATTGAGGAAAAACATTTTAATTTAAGTGGTAAAGAGATATAAAGTGGTGAAGAGATATAAAGAAGTATTTGTCATTTTAATATAAAATTTAAGAGGGTATTTCGTGGAAGATAAAAAAGCAGTATCAGAATTTATAAATGAAGATTATGCAAGGCACGCAAGAGTCTGGGTGGTTGTTGCATCACATAAAAAATATGAGATGCCAAACGATAAAATGTATATTCCGCTTCATGTTGGAGCCGCAGTACAGGATAAAAATAAAGCCATGGAGATGTCAGATTTTCAAAGAGATGATACAGGTGAAAATATATCAGAGAGAAATCCACAATTTTGTGAATTGACAGGTCTTTATTGGGCATGGAAGAATCTTTCGGCAGATTATATAGGACTTGTGCATTATAGACGGCATTTTAAAGGGAGAAAAAAAACAGAGGGAAATGCTGGATTTGAAAGAGTTCTGACATATAGTGAATTAAAACCGATTATTGAAACTCATAGTGTAATTGTACCGAAAAAACGCCATTATTATATAGAAACACTTGAACAGCATTATGCACATAACCATCATGAAGAAGAATTAAATACAGCCAGAGATATTCTGTTTGAAAAGTATCCTGAATATAAAAATGCGTACAATACGGCAATGAAAAGAACATGGGGATATATGTTCAATATGATGATACTTAGAAAAGATTTGCTGGATGAATATTCAGAATGGCTATTTGATATTCTCTTTAAACTTGCTGATGAGTTGAATGTGAATGAAAAAAACGCGGCAATAATGACTCCATTTGAAAAAAGATTTCCAGGACGTGTCAGTGAAAGACTTTTTAATGTGTGGCTGCAATATCAGATAGAAACAGGAAATATAAAAAAGAAGGATATTTATGAATTCCCTTTTGAATATATGGAACATATAAATATTTTCAAAAAAGGTTTCACGTTTATAATGGCTAAGTTTTTTAATAAGAAGCCGAAGAAGAGCTGCTGATGAGCAGTTATGGTAAAACTCATAAATTGAAGAATAAAATCATGATGAATATGGTAAATTGAAAATATAGAGGGAAAAATTTTTGAAAAAAGTTGCGGCAATCGTTGTTACATATAACAGAAAAGAACTGCTTTATGAAAATATCATATGTTTAAAAAAACAAAGCTGTAAGGACGTGGATATTCTTATTATAGATAATGCAAGTGATGATGGGACAAAAGATTATATTAAAAATTTTGTTGATAATAAAAATGTATTTTATTATAACACAGGGGCAAATCTTGGTGGTGCGGGCGGATTCCAGTATGGAGTAAAAAAGGCAGTTGAAAGTGGATATAAATATGTCTGGCTGATGGATGATGATGCAATGCCGCAGAAGAATGCACTTCATATACTTATGAAAGTTGCGGATAAACTTAACGATAATTTTGGATTTTTATCAGGTAAGGTTTTATGGAAAGATATGTCTATATGTAAGATGAATATTCAAAAGAAAAATCTTATAGAAAAGGTTCGTGATTTTAATGTTAATGTTCAAAGAATACAAATGGCAACATTTGTATCATGTTTTATTCGTTCCGATGTTATAAAAGATGTAGGACTTCCTATTAAAGAATTTTTTATATGGGCAGATGATCTTGAATACACAAGACGGATATCAATGAAATATCCGTGCTATCTGGTTAATAGAAGTGTTGTAATTCATAAATGCATGAATAATTGTGGCTCGGATATATGTAGTGATATGCCGGAAAAACTTGAAAGATACAGATATGCTTATAGAAATGAAGTTTATATTTATAGAAGAGAAGGTATCATGGGGTGGATATATTGGATTTTAAAGGATATTTACCATGTATGTTCTGTAGTTGTTAAGTCTCCGGAAAAGAAATGTAAAAAAATCGGAATAATTATTTCAAGTGCATTTAAGGGGCTTGTATTTCATCCGGCAATTGAGTATGTCAAAGAAAAAAAATAATATGAATATTATAATATATAGGAAGTTTGTTTTATGAAAAAAGTGCAGGTATTGCTTTCGACTTATAATGGCAGAGATTTGATAAGAAGACAGGTTGAAAGCATCTTAAATCAAAAAGATGTTGAAGTTAATATATTAATAAGAGATGATGGCTCAAAACAGGATACCAGAACAGCACTTTTAAAAATACAGGAAGACTACTTTGATAGAGTGAGAGTTGTATTTTGCGAAAATATAGGCTGGAAAAGAAGCTTTATTGAACTTTTATTTATGGCAGAAGAGTATGATTATTATTGTTTTTCAGATCAGGATGATGTATGGCTTCCGGAAAAATTAATAAAATGTATAGAGAAAATAGAATCAGATTCAGATTATCATGGTGCAAAACTTGTCCATTGTAACAGTGTATGTACAGATAGAAATCTTGCTGTCAGAAAGGAACAGCAATATAGATATCCAATGCCGGGAAGCCATAAGATGGCGATAGCTCAGGAATATTTTCAAGGGTGTGGTATGGTCTGGAATACAGAGGCAATGCGTCTGGTAAAGATGTATAAACCATCTGAAGAAATAGCACATGACTACTGGGTTGGAGTTTTATGCTATTTTTTCGGAAAAATATACTATATTGAAGAACCTCTTTTTTATCACATAAGATATGAAAACAATGCGTCTTCGGATGGAAAACTTTTATCGGGAAGATATAAAAGGGTAAAAACATTTTTTAAACAGAAATCAGTTTATACAAATCCGGGAAAGGATTTTCTTACAGGATATTCTGAAAAATTATCACGTCAGGATTTTGTATTTTTGAAAAAATGTGCTGATTATAAGAAAAATTTTAAAAGCAAGCTTAGTCTTATTTTTGATTTAAAATTTAAAAGGGAACATTTTATGAGTACATTATTTTTTAAAATTTCGATTTTATTTAATAAATATTAAAACTAAGATATTTATGCTTAAAATGTAAGGGATTTTTGTTTTAAATATATGAACTCTTTATCGAATGGCTAAAAAATTCACATGTTCAGCATGATGAGAGCAGGAAAGTATCATAATGAGCATGGAATTATCAGGAGGAACAAAAAGATGATTGCAGTTTTACTTGCAACATATAATGGAGAAAAATATCTGCCTGAGCAATTGGATTCTATTCTAAAGCAGACATATAACGATTTTAAAATATATATACATGATGATGGTTCAAGTGATAGAACAGTTGATATTTTACATGAATATAGTGAAAAATATCCAGATAAGATTGAGATTCTGGATGGAGCACCAACGGGCGCGGCTCAAAAAAATTTTTTATATATGCTGCATAAAGTTGAAAATGAATATTATATGTTTTCGGATCAGGACGATGTATGGCTTCCTGAAAAGATGGAAAAATTAATGAAACTTGTGAAAAAAAATGAAACTGACGGTTCAATACCGACACTTGCTTTTTCAGATATGAAAGTAGTTGATAAAGACTTGAATGTTTTGGATGAATCGTTTGTATATGTTAATAGGCTTGATACGAAACATCTGAGTTTCCCATATTTAATATGTCAGAATGTGGTCGCAGGATGTACAACGCTTTTTAACAGGGCACTACGTGATGAAGCATTAAAATATAAAAATGCTGGTAATATTGAATGGCATGACTGGTGGATAGCACTGATTGCAGCAGCAAATGATAAATTATTATATTTGAATGAAAAACTTTCTCTCTACAGGCAACATGAAAATAATACATTGGGATCAGAAAAGGATATCGGAATAAAGAAAAATCTTGAATATGTATATTTTCTTATTACTTTTTCACATATTGGTAAAACAAAAATCAGAATACACGCATTTGTAGTACAGACTCAGGAGTTAAAGAACATAAAAATGACTGAAAGAAATCGGGAAATAGTTGAAATGTTTATGAAATTTGATTCATATAATAAATTGGCTAAATTAAAAAATTTTCATAAATATGGGATAAGAAGAAGTAAAAGGAATTTATGGCAGTCTATTTGTTTATAGAATAAAAAAGAAAGAATCCGGGAGTAATCAGATGAAAAAATTCCGGATATACATCTGTACTGCTATAAGGGAGAGGATAAATGGAAATAGATTTAAGTATAATCGTTTCTGCATATAATATATCTAAAACAATGAATAAGCTGTTAGATTCGATTCTCAGTGTGAATAGAGATAATTATGAAATTATAATTATAAATGACGGCTCGTCTGATAATACATGTGAAATTGCAGAGAAATATATTAATAAATATGGAACTAAGATAAAACTTGTAAATAAAGAAAATGGCGGGCATGGGTCGGTTTTCAACTGCGCAATAAAGTACGCTTCGGGAAGATATTTTAAATGGATAGATGGTGACGACTGGGTCGTAACTGAAAATTTAGATAGAATATTGGGTGATTTAAAAAAATGCAATTCTGATCTGATAATAAATCCATATAAAATTTATCATGAAGACACTCAAAAGGAAGAACTTTTTAAATTATGGATAGATTATGATGGAATAAAAACAGGACAGGAAATAAATTTTACAGGTGTTCTGACAAAGATTAAATTTTTTGGTTTTCATGCAATAATTTATAAAACTAAAATTCTGCGGGAGCATAATATAAAACTGACAGAACATGTATTTTATGAAGATAATGAGTATGTTATGTATCCTCTTCCTTATGTAAAAACGGTTGTGTTTTATGAAGAGCCATTATATGTATACCGTGTCGGAATGGGTGAGCAGAGCACAAGTGGTAAAAATATGTGGATGCGTCGGGATCAGCTTAGAACTGTGACAGAAAAATTACTTAAATATAGTGCAGATCTTCCGGAATGTTATGCTGATGTAAAAGATTATATTGAAAGGGCAATTGAGATTGCACTGGTGGATTGCTATTATACATTGTGCTTCGAAAGTGAATATGCAAAGGTAAAGAATTATCGCGAGGTTCGTGA
The DNA here is from genome assembly GCA_937872845.1 of uncultured Lachnospiraceae bacterium. Classification (GTDB taxonomy): domain Bacteria; phylum Bacillota; class Clostridia; order Lachnospirales; family Lachnospiraceae; genus Eubacterium_Q. The sequence goes on from CALMUC010000161.1 coordinate 7,845, forward strand.
CTTTGATAGAAATTTAAGATTAAATTATCCCAAAATTTATAAAATGAATACCAGAAAAAGAGTCAGGTACTTTTGGATGGCACCTGCAATTATATATTTTATTGTTTTAAGTAAGCGGAAGAAAAGGCAGATAATGCCTGAATGAACGGATAAAAAATATGTCATCAAAGATTTCAATCAAGAAAAATTTTATAATGAATTCGATACTTACTATGTCGAATTTTATTTTCCCATTTATAACATTTCCATATATTGCAAGGATTCTGGGACCTGCAGGTTCTGGGAAGGTGCAGCTGGCATTATCCGTAGTTACATATTTTTCAATGTTTGCAGAGCTTGGTATTCCGTCATATGGAATAAGGGCATGTGCCAGGGTGAGAGATAATAAAAAAGAACTGTCAAAGGTTGTTCACGAATTGCTTATCATAAATCTTTTACTGTGTTTAGTAGTGTATGCTGTGTTTTTTTTATGTGTCGCTTTTATTCCAATGATGAACCGTGAAAAAAATTTGTACCTTATTGTCAGTCTTACAATTCTGCTGAATGCGGTTGGAATAGAATGGATGTATAGAGCACTTGAACAATATACATATATAACTTTGAGAAGTGTTATTTTTAAGGCAGTTTCAATTGCTTTTATGTTTCTGCTGATACATCAGCAATCTGATTATATTATATATGGAGCAATTTCCATATTTGCAGCATCAGCATCTAACATTCTGAATTTTATAAATGCCCGGAAATACATATTTATGAAGAAATGTCATGGATATAATTTTAAACGACATTTCAAAGTGGTAGTTGTATTCTTTGCAATGGCATGTGCAACTACTGTTTATACTAATCTTGATACAGTTATGCTTGGCATTATGAAAACTGACGCAGATGTAGGATATTATAATGCCGCAGTCAAAATAAAGGTTGTTTTACTCGGGCTTGTAACAAGTTTGGGAGCTGTTTTGCTTCCGCGAGCTTCTTATTATATTGAAAAGGGAATGAAAGAAGAATTTCTAAATGTTTCAGAAAAAGCAATAAAATTTGTGCTTTTTTTGGCCGCACCAATAACGATTTATTTTATATTGTTTGCGAAGGAGGGGATATATTTTCTTTCCGGGAATCAGTATAAACCATCAATTGTTCCAATGCAGATAATTATGCCAACGGTACTTTTGATAGGAATTTCTAACCTTACAGGACTTCAGGTTCTTGTCCCGGAAGGTAAAGAAAAATACGTACTTTATTCAGAAATAGCCGGAGCAGTAACTGATCTTGTATTAAATATAATTTTAATTCCGAAATATAGTGCTGCAGGAGCAGCAACCGGAACTCTTATAGCTGAAATGGCGGTATTGGCTGTTCAGTTTTTCTTTGTATCAGATGATATAAGAAAAATATTTACAAAGATTTTATATTGGAAAAATATTCTGGCGCTTGTTATATCCTCGATTTTTTCAGTTTGGGTAAAAATACTTCCGCTCAGTAATATAATAAATACATTGGAATATAGATGTTTTATAAAACTTGTATTTTCATTTATTATTTTCTTTGGAATATATATTTTAATACTGAAATATTTAAAAGATGAAACAGTTGAATATATATTAATTGAAATCAGAAATAAAGCAGGGATAAAGAAAAATAAATCAATATAAATCAAACAGTCACTCATGATGTCGCTCAAAAATGATAAAGAAAAATAAATCAGGCAGGCCAGGAATTCTCGAAAACTCAATATCAAATATTTAAAACCGTGAGTTTCTGCTTAATGTTAAGGTGAATGGCTTTTATGAAATACTGTTAAATTATGGTATAATGCTGCAAAAAGTAAAGGAATTACTGATATTTTCAATAATATACAGGAGAGGAAAAACGACAGGTAAAAGGAAAACTATATGACTGAAATCGTACATTCAATACTTAGTTTTTTTATTTTTATAATAGGCATGGCATTTTTGGGAACAGGAATGCTGCGCCTTTTTGATGTTAAGGGAAAAAGAAAAAATTCAATAATATATAGTTCAGGAAAAATGAAGAAAACTGTAAGTATGAAAAGTCATGAAAATATAAAAAGTGGTGTAGAAAATACGTGGTCTCTCAGTATACTGACAGGTTTTTTGTCATTGTGGGCATTTCAGGAGCTTATAAGTGTACCGGCAATATTCTGTAAAGTAGATTTTAGAGTTGTATTTTATATATCAGTTATATTTTGTCTTTTTTTTATAATGTATTCTTTGGTGAAAGTTGATAAAAATGCGGATGGCAGAAGTAAAATAAAGTTTAGCAGAGAGTTTATCCCGGAAATCAAAATAGCAGGATATTTTAATGGCTGGAAATTTACTGACTGGGCAGCGTTTTTGATGCTCGCTGCTGTAATTATTGTGATTTTATATTATAGAATATTTTATTACCATACAGATGCAGATGATTCCAGATTTGTTGTAAATGCTGTTGATACAATGCGAACAAACAGAATGCTTCTTAATGATCCTACAACAGGACTTGGATTTAACGATAGATATAATGATTTCAGAAAGGATATGGTTTCACCATGGTATGTGTTCCTTGCGTTTGGAGGTAAGGTTTCAGGAATAAGTCCAACCGTCTTTGCACACTTTGTTTTTTATATGCTTGTATTTGTGATTCAGATATCTGTCATTTCACTTATATCATCTGAGTTTTTTAAGGAAAAATTTTACAGACATTTGTTTATTTTATTTGTTTTTCTTGTTTCGATATATGGAATGTATAATACACATAGTCAGGAAACAGTTACGCTTGTAAGGACTTGGCAGGGAAAGGCTGCAATGGCAGCCGTGGGACTGCCGTCTCTGATACTTTGTTTTTTGTATATTTACAGGAATCCTGACGAGAAAAAAGGTTATCTGCTTCTAATGATTACAAATTTTTCTCTTTGTCTTATGTCATCCATGGGAATCATTATAGGAGCATTGATGACAGCAGGATATGGTGTGGCAGGAAAAGTTGTAACAAAGAAATGGAAGACTCTTATTCTTACAGTGCTTACTGCACTGCCTAATTTAATATATGCATTTATAAGTACATTTGTAGGTATAAACCAATATCTGTCGTTCTGGCCTTTTGGGAGGTGATGAAATGAATGCTTTAAAGACAAGTATAATGTTATTGGTTAAACTTTTTATGGATCATTATGGCGACAGGGCAATTCTGATTCTATTAATCCTCTCAGGAGTATATCTCTTTGCGGAAGCAGAGGACATACGAAAAAAAATACTTTTTCCGACAATCGTTACATGTATTCTGATATTTAACCCATTATTTCAAAGATATCTTAGTGGAAGAACCGTTTATTGGAGAATGATCTGGGTTATTCCTGAGACGATGATAATAGCATTTGCATTTGTAAAAATGCTGCAGAAAATACATAAAAGATTAGCTATGCTTGTAATGGCGGCATTTCTTATGCTTGTAGTTATGTTCTTCGGGACAAATGTATATCATGCTGCAGGTTTTTCAAAAAATGAAATGAGTGTAAAGGCAATGTGTTATAAAATAAACCCCGCAGTCATACATATTGCGGATGCAATGTTGAAATATGATGATAAGCCAGGATGTATTGTTCCACAAGACCTGTATACAGAGCTGCGTCAATATAACGGGAATATTGAAATGGCTTATGGAAGAGATATGGAAAGTTATATCGAAACTAAAACAGGAGAGGATGATGCAGTTTATGAACAAATGGAATCTTTGACACCAGATTACAGCATTGTTTGTGACGCAGCAGTATATTGCAATTATGATTTTATTGTTACATATGCAGATCGACCTATAAATGAGAAATTAATAAGTAAATATAACTATAAAGAAATAGCGAAGACGGATGGTAAGATAATTTATTATAATAGTGATGTAAAGGATGGAAGAGAAGAAGGTAAGATAACACCAGGATGGAAAAAAAATCCGGCTGGGATACAGCAGTATGTGAATAAAAGTGGCAAGAAGGTTACAGGAAAGCAGAAAATAGATGGTAAATGGTATTATTTTAATAGATATGGAAATCTGGTTCCGCAGGTTACGGAAAAAGAAGTAATGACACTTTCTGAAGGTGATCTTATACTGACTCAGTTTGGAGATGATGGAAGTGACAGAACATCTATGTTTTATACAATAGATGATCAGAAAGGGCATTTTTATATTGTAGATGGTGGTACAGCACATTATGATGATCAGCTTCGTAAAGAAATAGCAGAATATGGAAACAAGGTGACAGGGTGGATACTTACTCATCCGCATGAGGATCATATAGGGGCTTTTAATGATATATATGCAAATCCGGAGGGAATAGAAATAAAACATATTTATGCAATAGATATAGATGGGGAATATTATCATAAGGTTGCAAACAGCTGGGATCAGGTGGGGTACTTTGATACATTTAATTCTCTCGCAAAAAATATGAAAAATCTTACATATGTTAAACGTGGAGAGACATATGATATAGAAGGATTAAAAATCAAAGTTTTGAATACATTTAATAAGGATTCATATACTATAAAAACAGGAAGTCTTCCGAATGCAGCTTCCATGGTTTTTAAGGTATATGGGAAAAAAAGTTCTTTCCTTTTTCTTGGAGATGTAGAAGATGAAAATGCATCAAATATGATTCGTGATTATAGTAAAGATATAAATTCAGATTATGTTGAGGTATCACATCATGGTGAAAATCTGAGTGATGATTTTTATGATAAGGTTGATGCAGAAGTAGCTTTTTTTGACTGTCCGGAATTCATGAGAAATGATGATTCAAAGTTTAAAGTATCAAAGCATATCAATTATTTTAAAGAAAAAGGTGTAGAGATCAAGACCTGGAAATCTTCACCGAATGTGCTGATAATGAAGTAAATATATAGTGTTTTGGAAAACTGTCATTTTACTATACGATAATACAGAGGTTTTTAGCTTATGTGTTTATAAGTATGAGTATGTCAGGACTATATATAAATATGGTATAATATGGCAGCTTGTATAACTGTGAATATTAAAGTATAAAGCGAGTCAGAATAATTAATGGGTGTAAATATGTGTCCATGAACCCTTATTATTTTCATATAAAACGAAGAAGAGGTATAGTCAGCTGATATGAAAAAGTATGATTATGTTATTGTAGGAGCCGGATTGTTTGGATCTGTTTTTGCCCGTCAGGCAATGAATGCCGGAAAAAATGTTCTTGTGATAGACAGGCGTTTAAATGTTGCCGGAAATATTTATAC
>CALMUC010000162.1 GCA_937872845.1 uncultured Lachnospiraceae bacterium
CACTCATACGGAATTTGTCCTGATCTTCCAAATAGGAACCATCACACCACTTCATTACCAACACTGCCACCGTATTCGTTCCATCCTGAAGTACATCGGTAACATCAAACTCACTGGTCATATGCGAAACCTGGCTGTATCCTATGTAAGAGCCATTGATCCATACGTAAAAGCAACTGTCTACTCCTTCAAAGTTCAAAAAAGATTTTGGTGCTTTCTCATCTCTACTGTACTCAAAAGTATGTACATAGGCTCCACACGGAATGTCCTGTGGCACATATGGTGGATCAAACGGAAATGGATACCGGATGTTTGTATACTGGTGTGTATCATATCCAGCCATCTGCCATACACTTGGAACCTGAATCTCATCAAAATTTTCTGTATCATAATTCTTCTCAAAGAAAGAATCCTGAATGTCATAGATGCTGTTAAAATACTGGAATTTCCAAGTTCCATTCAATAACTGCATACGATCTGATTCTTCTCTGTGTTCCACCAAGTTATCCATTCTTTTGGATGCCGGAATATAATAGGCTCTGGCTGGCATTGTGTTTTCGTGCAGTACGCTTAGATTTTCATAATAACGTGGTACGATCATAAATAACTCTCCTCCAATACATATACTTTTTTGTTCTTTGTTTCCCTAAAGCAAACCTTATACTTTACTTTTTTGTTTACGTTCCTTAGTTATGCTATATATAGCTTATCCTAATCCGCAAAATATGTCTATGAATTGGATTAGACAAAATATGCACTAAATGATACAATGATAAAAAGTGCGAAAAGAGGTGCTGTCCTATGTATTTGAACACCGGTTATTTGAACCACTCACATATGGATTTCAAAGACAAAAGTCGTCCGCTGATTGTAGGTAGCTGTGGTACTTACCGTCTTTCCAGACATCCCAAACTTCCGACCTACCGTCCAAGGGGTCGTCTGGATTATCAGATTATATATATCACTGCTGGTTGTGGGCATTTTCATTTTGATAATGTAAATAATGAAACGATTGTTCCAGCCGGCAACATTGTACTGTACAGACCGAAAGAACTCCAAAAATATGAATATTACGGAGAAGATAAGACAGAAGTATACTGGATTCACTTCACAGGAAGCAATGTGAAAAATATCTTACGTCAATATGGGTTTCCGGATAAAGAACGTGTCTTTCAAGTGGGTACATCTAATGAATATGAACAAATTTTCAAGCGTATTATTATCGAGCTCCAACGCTGTCAAGATAATTATGAGGAAATGCTTGTCCTTTTGCTACGTCATCTTCTGATCAGTTTCCACCGGGAACTGACAAGAGAGCACATATTAAAAAATGAATATCTTGATCATGAGATGGATAATGCTGTTACCTTTTTCAGTGAAAACTACAATCAAAATATCAATATTGATGATTATGCTGCCTCACGAGGCATGAGTGTCAGCTGGTTTATCCGAAATTTCAAAAAATATACCGGTTCTACACCAATGCAATTCATTGTGGGAATCCGCATCAACAATGCTCAGATGTTACTTGAAACAACAACTTATTCCATCAATGAGATTTCTAAGATTGTCGGATATGATAACCAGCTTTATTTCAGTCGGCTTTTTCACAAGTTGAAAGGATATTCGCCGAGAGAATACCGAAAGCTGAGAAACAAATTCTGAAATCCACAAAGAGGATACCACCGAATTATCAAAACAATGATTTGTGATATCCTCTTCTCACTTTTGCTATTCTTATTTTACAAACTCAGCCGAATAATAATACATATACTCATTATCTGTATCTATGTATTCTCCTGTAATGTCCTGTATCGGCAACGAACTCACTCCTTGTTCGCCATAGATCAGTGCTGCCAATCCTTGCTCTGTTCCGTACTCTATCGTGCTTTTGTTCTCTATAGAGGTCGCAGATCTTCCATAATATTCTCTGTTTGCAACACCTTCCAAGATTGGCGTTTCTGTCATATATTTTGAATATTCATCTGCTGCAATAAGCTTTGCAGTAAAATTATCAAAATCCGGAGTGATGACAATCAATCCATTTTTTGCAGATTTCACGTCCTCATAGGAAAGTTCCAAAACTCGTTTATGAGAAACTCGTTTTCCAGAATGATATTCTGACAAGTAAACGTATAATGCTTGAAATGTATCTTTTGAATTGTATCGAAACATCATGGTTCCATCAATTCCGGACAACAATTCAGCCGTTTTCATTTCTACACTATCCGGGTCTACTGCTTCTATATAATTTTGTGGTTGCCGCAATTTATTACATACCATGATTCCAAGAGTAATAGCAAATACTCCCACAGCAATAAGAAGTACAGCAATAATCTTCTTTAAATAACGCTGTTTATGACTACTATCTTTTGATATCTGTATCAGTGTATCTTCCGATTTTTTTTCTACATTAGTTACCTCAATATCTTCACCTGCCAAAAATTCATTTAGACTGATGCCTAATATTTCACATAATTCTAAATACACAGACACATCTGGTAAACAAATCCCACGTTCCCATTTGGAAACTGACTTATCACTCTTACCCAGTTTCTCAGCAAGCTGTTTTTGAGTCATACCAAGTTTTTTTCTTTTTTCTGCAATATAGCTTCCGATTTTCACAAGGTCCATAAATACTTCCCCCTTTCAGAATTATAGTATCTATTTTGTCCCAAAAAGTACACCCCTTAATGGTAGAATCGTATTATATAGGCAGAATCTCATCCAATTTCATAAAATAAAAAGGACGCTGTATGCTCTCGTTTCTTTCGGGGCTGCAGCGTCTTTTCTGCTTTCACGGCTCGCGCAGACCGCAGGGCAGTCAAACAGATTTTTCAGCAGACATAGTTTAAGCCCGATCGATTCTTTTTTCTCTCGACCGGGCTTTTAATGAATTTCCAGTAATTTCATTTTATACACCTGCTGCTTTCATTGATTTCGGGGTATTTCGTTATGTTCCTTTTGGACCGTACCTCCTGGATTTTTTTGTTTTTATTTTTTCCCTATGGGCCTCTGCCTTTCATTGGAATCATCTCCTTTAGGTTCTATATGTAAACTCTTCAGAGATTTTTTTGATGTTCAGATTAACTATGCCATTGGACTGTACCTCTTACTTTCTTAGATTTCGTCTTGATGTTTCTTTTTCGTTTTTATTTTTGTTCTCTTTTCTTTTGTTGATCTTATATTAACTCATCTTCTCCGTTTTGTCAATACTTTCTTTTAATTTATTTTACATTTTATTATTTTCAGAATATTATGACATCAAGATCGAAAGATCAGAAACCTGATGCAGTCTCACTTACAAAGAGGCGGCCGCAGGCTTTCGCAAAATTCAACCCCCGGCTTTTTTGACCCAC
>CALMUC010000163.1 GCA_937872845.1 uncultured Lachnospiraceae bacterium
CCATTCCGATGTTTTGGAATTCAAAAAATTGCTTGAAAAAAATCATATAAATGTTACTATTAGAAGAGGTTTGGGCGGTGATATAGATGCTGCCTGCGGACAATTAAGAAGAAAGTACGAGGATTAAACTTGGAAGCGTACGGAATGACCGATAAAGGTAGAAGACGCAGCAGTAATCAGGATTCGGTGTTCCTATCTTCTGCCCCGATTGGACCGCTTCCGAATCTCTTTATTGTGGCGGACGGAATGGGTGGACATGCGGCAGGAGATTTTGCGTCAAAATATGCAATTAATGTGGTTACGCGTTTTGTACGTGGATCCACAATAAAGAACCCGGTTTCTCTGCTGAAGAGAGCATTTATTCTTGCCAGTCATAAACTTTTTGAGGAATCAGAAAAAGACAAGGATAAATATGGAATGGGAACCACAATGGTGGCCTGTGTAATAGATGAAAACAAGCTTTATGCAGCCAACATAGGTGACAGCAGATTATATGTTATAAGTGATGAAATAAAGCAGATAACTATGGATCATTCACTTGTAGAAGAAATGATTCGAAGTGGAAGGCTTGAACGTGACAACGGAAGAAATCATCCGGAAAAAAATATCATCACAAAGGCAATGGGATCAAGAGAAGAAGCAATGCCTGATTTTTTTGAAGTTGAACTGAAAGAAGGAAGCAGAGTGCTGATGTGTTCTGATGGACTGTCAAACATGGTTGAGGACGATGAAATAGCCGATATAATAGATGACAGTGATACAGATGAAAAAGCAGTATCTTCACTCATAAACAAAGCCAATTATTATGGTGGAAATGATAATATTTCTGCAATTGTGATATCAATTTAGAGAGGTATGAAGATGTTAAATCCGGGAACAATCCTAGACGATCGATATGAAATCATAGATGTTGTCGGCACCGGCGGCATGTCGACTGTTTACCGCGCGAAGGATGAAAGACTTAAGCGCTTTGTTGCAGTCAAGGTACTGAAAGCAGAGTATGCATCAGATGCAACATTTGTTTCAAAGTTCCGTGTTGAAGCGCAGTCATCGGCTGGTCTGACCCACCCGAATATTGTAAGTGTATATGATGTAAGTGAAGATCAGGGACTTTATTTTATAGTTATGGAACTTGTAGAGGGTATTACTCTGAAAGAATATATCAATCTGAATGGACGATTGAATATGAGTCAGGCAATCGAATTTTCGATACAGATAGCATCGGCTCTTCAGGTTGCACATGAACATCACGTCATTCACAGAGATATTAAGCCTCAGAATATAATAGTAAGTAAAAGCGGCAGCATAAAGGTTACAGACTTTGGAATTGCTAAAGCAGCAACATCAACAACAATGTCTACAACCGGAATTGGTTCGGTACATTATATTTCTCCGGAACAGGCTCGAGGAGGATATAGTGATGAACGTTCTGATATATATTCTCTTGGTATTACTATGTATGAGATGGTTACCGGACGCGTTCCTTTTGAAGGTGACACAAATGTTGCAATTGCTCTGATGCATATACAGAATGAAATGATTTCTCCAAGGGAACTTTATCCTGATATATATCCAAGCTTTGAAAAAATCATTTTAAAGTGTACACAGAAGAAACCTGAAAGAAGGTATCTCACTGCAGCGGCACTTATTGCTGACCTTAACAGAGTAAAAGAAAATCCTAATATTGATATAGTAGTTGCTCCGGCAGGAGTTACAAATGCACCGACACAGATGTTTTCACCTGATGAAATGGCAAAAATAAAAGAGCAGGCAGGTGTGAAGAAAGTTGGAGATGAGACACTTGTAGCTGAAAAACCGGATGCGGATGCAGCAGCACAGCAAAGACCGGGAGAAAATATGGCCAGACGAAATATTACATCTGACAGTCAGGATGATGATTTCTTTGATGATGACGATGATGCTCGCGAACCTGTGAGAACAAATGCAGGTTATGATTCACCACAGTCAAGAAGATCTTCACAGGGAAACCTGAAAAAAGTAAATGATACTGATGATTCATATGACCTTTCTGACGAAGACAGATATTCAGACAGATATTCAAACAAAAAAAGATATGATGATTCCGATGATGATTATGATGAGGTAAACCAGAAAACAGCGAAAACTGCAGCACTTATTGGAATACTTGCAGCTTTGGTAATAGCGATAGTAGTCGTTATAGTTATTGGAAATTGGATGGGATGGTTCAGTTTTGGAAAGAATGCAACAACAGAATCAAAACTTTCAACTGAAACATCTTCAACAGAAGAAGAGCAGATAGAGATGCCCGATGTGGTAGGGTATACTCAGCAGGCCGCAGAAAAAACACTTAAAGATGCCGGGTTCACAAATATAAAATTTGAAGAAAAAGCATCTACAGACACAAAAGAGGGATATGTAATAGGCTCCAATGTAGAAAAGGGAGAAAAAGTTGCAGCGTCTACAGAAATCATGGTAGATGTCAGCTCAGGACCGGAGGCAAAAGAAGTTCCAGATGTAACTGGAATGACTGAAGATGAAGCAAAGGCACTTTTGAAGAAGGATGGTTTCGAATCAACAAGCAAACATGAATACAGTGACGATGTTGATGAAAATCTTATAATTGAGCAGTCTCCAAAGGGTGGAGAATCTTTGGATGAAGGATCGACAGTTACACTTACAGTAAGCAACGGACCTGAAAAAAAGGATGTAAAAGTTCCTGATCTCACAAACCAGACAGAATCTGCAGCAAGAAGTTCGATTGAATCAGTAAAGCTTGTTGTTGGAAATGTAACATATGAATATAATTCAAATGTTACATCCGGAAATGTCATTCGACAGAGTATTTCAGGTGGAACTCAGACCAAAGAGGGAACATCTGTAGATATAGTTATAAGTAAGGGACCGGAAACAGTCAAATACACAGGTTCTGTAAAGGGGTCAATATCAGCATCAAATTCAAGTTTTCTTACAGATAGTTCAGTAGTTGTTGTTACGGTATATATTAATGATGCAAATGGACAGCATCAGGTGGCACAGAATACAGTAAACGGAACAGCAGCAGCTTCGATGAATGTTTCAGGAAGCTCAGATGGACTTACAGCAAATAATGGAACTGTGTCATTTACAGTTGTAGACAGTGCCGGCAATAATTTATCAAGTTACTATACATCAAATTTAACACTGTCTTACTCAGGGGATTAATTAAGTGGTTAAAACCGGAATAATCAGAAAAGGCATCGGTGGCTTCTACTATGTGGATGCTGCAGATGCCATTTTTGATAAAAAAGAAGATGCATTTTTATATGAATGTAAAGCGAGGGGGATTTTTCGAAATCAAAATATTACACCTCTCGTGGGAGATATTGTTGATATTGAAATACAAGACACAGAAAAACATCTGGCTACAATAGTAAAAATACATAAAAGGAAAAATTCATTAATTCGTCCAGCATCTGCAAATATTGATCAGGCAATATTGATTTTTTCTGTAAAACAGCCTGCGCCAAATGAAGTTCTTGTTGACAGCTTTCTGATCAATATGGAGGAACAGGGAACAGAAGTCCTACTCTGTATCAGTAAAACGGATCTAGATCCGGAAAAAACTGAAGTTGATCATTTGAAAGTAATATACAAAAAGGCTGGTTATACAGTTATTCCTATTTGTACTAAAACAGGTGACGGAATAATTGAACTGAAGGAAAAAATACGGGGGAAAACCAGTGTCCTTTCGGGACCGAGCGGAGTAGGTAAATCATCATTGGTTAATATTCTTTCGGATACAATTCATGCAGAAGTTGGAAATATAAGTGAAAAGATCGGTCGAGGAAAAAACACTACCAGACAGACTGAACTTCTTGATTTGCCAGAATTTGCTGAAAAGACCAGAATAATGGATACACCTGGTTTCAGCTCAGTAGATATTTTGTGCCATGATGAGAAAGATTTACAATATGATTTCAGAGAATTTAAGCCATTTAATCAGACGTGCAGATTTACCGGATGTGTTCATATGAAAGAACCTGGATGTAATATAAAAAAAGCTGTAGAGGATGGAATTATTTCTGAAGAAAGATACATTAGTTATAAGAAAATGTATGAAAGTCTGAAAAATAAGCGAAAATGGTAATTACAGGAGGAATATCACATGAAAAGAAATATTTTGTCCCCATCAATGTTGTCTGTTGATTTTGGAAATATGAATAGAGAATTAAAAAAAGTGACAGGTGATGGAATGGCAGATTATATTCATGTGGATGTCATGGATGGTGAATTTGTTCCGAATATTTCATTTGGCCCGCCTGTTATGAAATTTGTCAGAAAGGCTCTTCCACATACAGTTCTGGATGTGCATCTTATGATTGAAGAGCCCAACAGGTATCTTGATTCATTTAAAGAAAATGGCGCAGATATACTTACGATTCATGCAGAAGCTGTTAAACATCTTCATAGTTCTGTTATGGAAATAAAAAATGCCGGACTCAAATGTGGAGTTGCAATTTGTCCTGCAACACCGGTATCGATGCTTGAATATGTTATTGAAGAGGCAGACATGATTCTCGTTATGAGTGTTAATCCTGGATTTGGCGGACAGAAATTTATTCCATCCGCTCTTCAGAAAATCAGGGAAGTAAAAGAACTTGCATCTTATAAAAATGCAGATATAGATATCGAAGTTGACGGCGGCATAACACTGAATAATGTGGATGAAGTGCTGAATGCCGGAGCAAATGTCATTGTTGCAGGCTCTGCGGTTTTTAAGGGTGATTCAGAAGAAAATGTAAGAGAATTCATGAAACATCTGAGATGATTTTTTTGCGTTGAAAAAGTGTAATAGAGATGAATAAAAGCGTTTTGACTTTGGAGAACCTGTAATCATGATAAATAAAACTATTTTTATTGTCGGTGGCGGTAACGTGGATAACAGACAGCTTTTTAATATGTATAAATATGAAATTGATCAGAAAGACAATTTTGTGATGGTTATAGGGGCAGACAGAGGTGTTATATATGCTGAAGATGCAGGTTGTAAAGTGGATCTTGCTGTAGGTGATTTTGATTCTGTTAATGAAGCAGACAAAAAAAGAATATCAGAAGAGTTAAGAACTGTATCTTTGAACCCTGTGAAAGATGATACCGATTTTGAGCATGCCCTGAGGGAAGCAATTACGGAAAAACCACAAAAGATAATATGTTTCGGTGTGACTGGTACAAGGCTTGATCAGACGCTGGCCTCTATATCAATGCTATATCTTGCAGTAAAAAATAAAATAGATATGGTTATAATAGATAAAAATAATAGAATAAGAATGGTAAAAGACAGATTTACAATAAAAAAAAATGAGGCATTCGGAAAATATTTTTCTGTAATGCCATTCTGTGACAGTGTGACACATTTGAACATGAATGGATTTAAATATGAAACTGAAGACCTTACATTGGAAAAATATGTAAGTCGTGGCGTAAGCAATGAAATAACGGCGGAAACCGCCAATATTTCGTGCGATGGATATCTTGTAATAATGGAGACTAAGGACTGATGATGAATATTCATGATTTCTGCATGAGTGGAAAAAACAATCATATAGGGCTATCACTCTCATCATGTATATTGATCGCTGGATTTGTAGGACTTATTGTGCTTCCTTTTTATATTTATCAATATGGTGCAGGGGTGTTCTGGGCAGTTATAGGGGGATTTATAGCTGTCATGCTAATATGGTATTTTGAATCATACAGACTTATGAGATATTCAAGGCGGGCAAATGGACTTTCAACAATTCCTGAATATTTAAGATTCAGATTCTTTGGTGGAAAAGGATATGCCGGACTTACAGCTGCTGTTGAAATATCGATTATTACATTTATCATATTGGGATTTATATTAAAAGAAATTGGACTTATAGTGAACGGAATATTCAGGATTCCGGCTGTGGCAGCTATTGTTATAATTATTCTTTCTGCTTTAATTCCAATGATGAAACGAGGATACAGATGGATGGTTGATACTGCTGCGGCCAGAGCTGTAGTTTTTCTTGTGAGCATTACAACCACAATGCTTTATGTTTATTTTTCACATGATATATATGAAATTGTAAGAAATACCATGCGAAGCGGAATCAGAGGAAGTGTAAGCACATATATAAATGTGTTATTTATAAATAATAGAATGTTGAACCCGTATGAGTATATATCGTTGATTTCAATAGGGTTTTTGATTATTGGCATGCCAAGTGTCCTTATGAACTTTTTTTCAGCAGGTGGTGGAGATAAACTTAACAGAGGACGACATCTTACTGTAGCTTTTTTTGTTTTATTTATGGGCATTGCATCATTTTTTGGAGGTGCAGTCAGGGGATTTTTATATCCTCGTGAAGTGACGGAATCTCAGTCGGTATTTGTGACAGATATATTAAAAATGTGCTGGAGTGGAGACATGACTGGTAAAATTGTGGCAGTTATATTTGCAATAGGGGTATTTACAGCTGCAATTGTTGCAGTTGAGGCATGTATGTATCTTATTATAATAACTGTCTCTAAAGATATTATAAAAGATGGAAGAATTATATTTGTTAAAGACGAATCAAAACTTATTAATATTACATGTATAATTGTCTCTCTTATGCTCATGATACTTACTTCATTTTTAAAACATTTTGAACTTCAGGATGTTTTTATGTATCTTGCAATAATTGGAAGCACAATCGGAACTTCTGTATTAATGTCACTCATATGGAAAAGAATGAATGCATATGGATGTACAGCAGGTCTTGTAGCAGGATTTTTTGCCACTCCATTTTTTCAATATGCAGATATAATAAAATCCGGAAATGAGAAAATTTCAATATGCGATTGGCTTGGAATGAATCCGGTGCTACTTACAGCACTTTCGGTTATTATATTTATATATTTAATAAGTATTGTTACAAAAAAACCAGATCAGGAAACTATGGAAATATTTATGGATGTAAAAAACAGGATGGTATGATGCAATGAAAAAAGCCTTCAGTTCCGAACCTGAAGGCTTTGCTAGATTAACACTATTCATAAGGTGAGAGAGTTATGAAAAATTTATTGCTAAAATCTAATATAAACTTTGTTTATGAATAAAGTATTAACAAAAGAATAAATAATTGTAAATGTTACATTATTTTGAGGTTTATATATGTTTATTGAGAATGAATCAATAATAAGCAAGGCAGATGTTCTTGATTTTTTATTAAATAAATTACCAGATGGTACAGTTGAAAGAGTTAAAATTGTTCGTGCAGGTGAATTTTTAAATGATCAGGATTTGACTGCTGAGAAAGTGATGAAAGCTTTTCAGGATAATAAATATATCGTTGTACGTTCATCATCAGTCAGAGAGGACAGCATGGTTACATCAAATGCCGGACATTTTGACAGCGTGCTTCATGTTGAGTGCAGTAATAAAGAAATGATAAAAGAAGCGGTGCTTCATGTACTTGAAAGTTATAAAGAGGGTGGAAAAGAATATACAGGATTTTATGATGAAGAAGTCCTTATTCAGCCGGAATCAGAAAATATTATTTTGGCAGGAGTAGTATTTACAAGGGATGTCAGAAAAAACAGACCATATTTTACAGTGAATTATTCAGCAGATGGAACTACAGACGCTGTAACCAGCGGACGAGGAGGAAAGGTAGTTCATATAGCAAGAGATGCAGACGAAAGTGTTATAAATGAACCATTTAAATCACTTATCAGAATAGTAAAGAAAATTCTTAAACTGACATCATTTGACAATCTGGATATAGAATTTGGAGTGCGGGATGATGGAAGTATAGTTATATTTCAATGCAGACCTCTTGCAGCTGTAAATGGGAAAGAAAAGAAAGTGTCCGATGAGGAGGTTTTTATTGCACGTGAAAAAGCACATGAAGCCTATAGAAAAAACGGGCATATTTTATCGGATATGGCATTTTGGAATCCGTCAGAAATAATAGGAGATAATCCGTTTCCATTGGATTACAGTCTTTACAGGGAAATAATTACATCATACATCTGGAGCGCCGGAATAGCCTCAATGGGATATCATTATGTTAATGAAGGACTGATGTATAAGATTGGAAACAAACCATATATTTCAGTAAATGATTCATTTGAAGGACTTATTCCTGAAATGATATCTCCCAGACTTCAAAGAAAATTGCAAACATATTATATAAATCAACTCATAAATGATCCGACGGCTCATGATAAAATTGAGTTTGAAATAGTATTCAGTGTTTACGATTTCTGTACAGATGAAAATCTTGATAAACTGCTTGATTTCGGATTCAGTAAAAATGAAATAAATGAAATCAGAAGAGCACTTTTTTCCATAACGGAACTTGCTGTCAAAAGTTATTCTGAAATATATAAAGAAGATATAAATTCTCTTGAAAAGATGAGACTTCTTCGGCATGAAATACGTCATAAAGGTGCACTTACAGAGAAAAATCCGAAAAAATTAATCGGCTTTGTAGGACAACTGCTGGATTCAATCAAGTCAGATGGTACACCGCAATTTACAAGAATGGCAAGAATGGCATTTATAGCAAAAAGTTTCACTAAGACATTATGTAAAAGGGGATATGTCACAGAAGATAAAATGGATAAGTTCAATCAGTCCATAAATACTGTCGCATCTGATTTTGAACGTGATTTTGACAATTTTAGTCATGGTGAAATGCCGAGAAAAGAATTTGTAAACAGATATGGACATTTGAGACTTGGAACATATAATATCCGTACTGATTGTTATTCAAGAATGTATTTTATTGGTGGAGCGGTTGGACATGATTCGACAGCGGAAAATCCTGACTCATATGTAGATCCATATGAAGGGATGGATGAAGATGAAACATGCGAAAGAGGAACATGTGAGAATGCAGCATTTAAAAATGAAATATGTGAAAATGTTGGATTCAATGATATCTTGGAAGCAGGAAAATTAACAGATAAAGCAGCCGAATCAGATATTTCAATTGACAGGGATGCAGTCAGCAGGGCTATTTCTGATTATGAACTTGATTTTGACGCAGAAACACTTATTCAATATATTAGAAAAACAACTGAAAACAGAGAATTTTTTAAGTTTGAATTCACAAAATCACTTAGTCTGGCTTTGAATCTGCTGATAAGATTTGGCGAAGTGACAGGAATAGAGAGAAATGAACTTTCATATCTTGAAATAATGGATTTTTTTGATACAGATGATATATCAGTTTTAAAAGATAAAATACAAAAAAATCACAAAATATATGATATAAATTCATGCCTTATGTTTCCTGAAATAATTTTTGAAGATAAGGATATAGATGTACTTTATGAATCAGATGCAAGACCAAATTTTATCACTTTGAAAAAAGTTACAGCTGAAATTGCAATACTGGATGAAATAAGCGGCGATGTAGATATTGATGGAAAAATTGTTGTGATAACAAAAGCAGATCCTGGTTATGACTGGATATTTACGAGAAATATAGCTGGTTTCATTTCAAGGTATGGAGGTGCCGCATCACATATGGCAATAAGGTGTGCTGAATTTGATGTGCCGGCTGCAATTGGCTGTGGAGAGCGTATTTTTCATGATGTATGCCAGATGAAAAAGGTTTATCTCAATTGTGAAAAGGGAGAGATAAAGGAAGCGTAAGCGTGTTGACCATACATATAGAGGTGTTTTTTTTTACAGCCATATTGTTGTAAAATTTACTGAAAATTAATAATTGCTGTGATATACTAAATAAGATTGTGCAGGCAAGAGGAAAAAAACTGATGGGATTTTTTAAAAACTTCAAAAGAGATTTTTCACAGGCTGTCGATGAACTTATGCCGGATTTTGCAGAAAATGAAAGTGATGTAGTGAGTGGAGATGAAAAGGTCTCTTCACAAAATAATGTCACAAGCATTGATGAGGAAGGCAACCTTCTCAAGGAAAAGATTAACCGCCTTATTGAAGAAAAGCAAAAAGAAGCCTCTGAAATGATAGATAAAGAAATAGATGCAATTCCTTATGATAATAAGGAAGAAAATGCAGCTTTTACTGAGGTTGTAGAAGGTATAGGTCAGAAAAGAGGAGATACACCGAAACCTCATATTGGAAAATCAAGAAACAGGAATATTGTAAATATTTCCGTAAAAACAATAGTTCATGGTGGTATTGATACAGATGATGATGTTGAAATTTACGGAACAGTAGAAGGAAATGTAAGAACAAGCGGAAGTTTGCTTCTTATAGGAAGGGTAACGGGAGATATAGCTGTTTCAAAACTTGAAGCATATTGTGCACATATTACAGGTGAAATTGAAGCTGATGAAAGTGTAAGACTTGGTAAAGGTACGATTGCAATTGGCAATATATCTGCAGAATGTGTAGATATTGACGGTGCGGTTAAGGGAAATATAAAAGCAAAAGATTTAGTTCATATAGCACAAACAGCTGTTGTAGCAGGAAATGTATATGGTTCTAAAATAGCAGCAGATAGTGGTTCAATTATAAATGGGGAAACCATTGAAGAAAAAAATGAAATATAAAAAACATAAGTCATGTATGCATAATAATATATATAAAATTGTTCACACAAATTACATACATAAAGGAGATTATTATGAAATTCAATCGATTACTTCTTAAACTCAGTGGAGAGGCACTTGCTGGAGATGGAGGAAAGGGCTTTTCTGATGATGAAGTTATGAGGGTTGCTTCAGAAGTAAAGAAAGTTTCAGATATGGGCATAGAAATCGGAGTTGTAATAGGCGGTGGAAACTTCTGGCGCGGAAGAACATGCGGAGATATAGATCGTGTGAAAGCCGATCAGATAGGAATGCTTGCAACAATAATGAATTGCATATATGCAGCAGATGCATTCAAAAGAGCAGGTCTTACAAGCCATGTTATGACGCCATATCAGATAGGTGATGTGACAGAACTTTATACAAGAGATAAAGCAATAGAATATATGGAAAAGAAAGAAATAGTTTTCTTCGCGGGGGGTACCGGACATCCATATTTTTCAACAGATATGGCAGCAGTACTTAGAGGCGTTGAAACAAAATGTGATGCAGTTCTTTCAGCAAAGGCTATTGATGGCGTATATGACAGTGATCCTAAGATAAATCCGGATGCAAAGAAATTTGATGAAATGGAAATGTCTGATGTAGTTGAAAGGAAACTAGGTGTAATAGATCTGGCTTCAGCGGTACTTGCCATGGAAAATCATCTTCCGATGCTTTTGTTTGGGCTTGGTGAAGAAAATTCAATAGTAAAAGCTGTAAATGGTGAAAAAATCGGAACATTAATCAAAGCATGAAAACTATATGAGTTTAAATAAAAAAAGCATATAATAAATTAGATAAAAATTCAGGAGGATTACAAAATGACAGATTATGAAGAGAAAATGCAGAAAGC
>CALMUC010000164.1 GCA_937872845.1 uncultured Lachnospiraceae bacterium
GAGGGACTTAAGACAAAGGAAATTAAGCAGGTACCAGGATATAGCTTTAATGTAGCAATATCAGATATGGACTGTCTTGGATGTTCATCATGTTCAAATGTATGTCCTACACAGTCACTTGAAATGAAAACACTTACAGATGATCTTAAGGCAGAACAGAAGTACTTTGATTTTGCAGTAAGTGTTGAACCAAAGCAGGAAGTAATTGATAAGTTCGGAGTTGCAACAGTTAAGGGATCACAGTTTAAGATGCCTTATCTTGAGTTCTCAGGAGCTTGTGCAGGATGTGGAGAAACTCCATATGCAAAACTTGTTACTCAGCTTTATGGTGATAGAATGTATATTGCAAACGCAACAGGATGCTCATCAATCTGGGGCAATTCATCACCTTCAACACCATATACAATTGATAAGAACGGACGTGGACCGGCATGGGACAATTCACTCTTTGAAGATAATGCAGAATTTGGATATGGTATGTATCTTGCGCAGAAGACACTTCGTGATCAGCTGAAAGCTAAGGTAGAGAAGCTTGTTGCTGAGGATGCATCAGTAAAGAATGCTGCTGATGAATATCTTGCAACATATAATGACACAAATACTAATACAGAAGCAGCAGAAGCACTTGTTAATGCACTTGCAGGTTCATCTGCAGCAGATGCTAAGGATATTATAAAGAATAAAGATTTCCTTGCTAAGAAATCACAGTGGATTTTCGGTGGAGACGGATGGTCATTTGATATTGGTTTCGGTGGACTTGATCATGTTCTTGCTTCAGGCGAAGATGTAAATGTATTTGTATTTAATACTGAAGTTTATTCCAATACAGGTGGTCAGTCTTCTAAGGCTACTCCTACAGGCGCTGTTGCTCAGTTTGCTGCCGGTGGTAAGGAAATTAAGCAGAAAGATCTTGCATCAATCGCAATGTCATATGGCTATGTATATGTAGCACAGGTTTCAATGGGTGCAAATCCTGCTCAGCTTGTTAAAGCAATTAAAGAAGCTGAAAGTTATAATGGACCTTCACTTATCATTGCATATGCTCCATGTATTAACCATAGGATTAAGGTTGGTATGGGCAAGTCTATAGCAGAAGAGAAGAAAGCTGTTGATGCAGGATATTGGAATTTATTCCGTTTTAATCCTGAGAATGATGATAAGTTCAGCCTTGATTCAAAGGCAGCAACAATTCCTTATCTTGATTTCATTTCAGGTGAGGCTCGTTATACAGCACTTAAGAAGGTAAATTCAGATAAGGCAGATAAATTATTTGATGCCGCAGCTGAGAATGCCAAGAAACGTTATGATTATTTAAGCGGTCTTGCAGATCTTTATAGTAAGAAAGCAGATTAATTATAACCTGATTAATATGTAACAGATAAATCCCCTTATAGGAAAATGCATCTGTTGTCAGAAAGACAATGAATGCATAAAGCCTGTAAGGGGATTTTTATTTGATCAAATATTTTTAAATGCATACTTGACTTTATTTTAAATATCAGTTTATATTTGTTTTTTAATGTAATTCTGTATGTATTTGGATATTTATTATATTATTTTTTTTATCAGACTGAATATTTGAAATGATGTATCAGTAAGATTTTTTGATGCATATTCCCTGTTCATAGCTTGTAAATTGTTGGAAGTTCTTCTTAGTATTGAAAAATATGCATCTATTTCAGGAATTGTAGTTCCATCAAAATCGGTAGAAATTTCACCTGCTAATGCGATAACCGGAAGATTGTATTTTTTGGCAAGTTTTGCAACACCTATTGGAGTTTTTCCCATCTGGGTCTGCGAATCAATACGACCTTCGCCTGTTATTACAATATCAGCCTGACTTATATATTTTTCAAGATTTGTTTCATCTATTATTATCTCGACTCCTGATCGTAGAGTGGCATTCAAGTAATAGTGAAATGCGAATCCAAGACCGCCGGCAGCACCGCATCCTGGAAAATATGGATCGATTTCGGAAGTGGATGTATAACGTGATGAGGAACTACTTATTATTGATATTGCTGAAATTTCGGCAAATGATTTCATACTGTCATCGAGAAGTTCGATGTCAGGTTCAAATGCTCCTTTTTGTGGTCCAAATATAAAACTTGCACCATTTTCACCAAATAGCGGATTATTGACATCACATGCAACTTCAAATGTACAGCTGGCAAGAATAGGATTTAGTGAATTCAGAGATATAGATTTAATTAATTGTAAATCTTCACCACATAAAATTTCATCATTCATGTCATTTGAATTTATGTCGAAAAAATGAACGCCAAGTGCCTGCAGCATGCCTATTCCACCATCATTTGTTGCGCTTCCTCCGAGACCGATAATAAAGTTACGACATCCCTCATTGATGGCATCAAGAATCATTTCACCAACGCCAAATGTCGTTGATTTTAGTGGATTAAGTTCATCACCGGGAACCAGTGTAATTCCAGCAGCGGCTGCAACTTCAATAATTGCAGTCGGTACAGATTTAGCTGAATCGGAAAATTTATCCGGCATATGTATTATGCCATATTGAGCAACAGTGGGATTTCCAAGAGGACCATGTACAGTAATATTTTGTATCACACCACCAAGACCTGATATAAGAGCCTGCGTTGTCCCTTCACCTCCATCTGAAATTGGTCGGACTGTGTATATTGCGTCAGGAATTGCAAGTGTAAGACCTTTTGCGGCAGCCATACCGCATTCCATAGATGAAAGGCTCCCTTTCATAGAATCCATAGCAAAAACGATATTCATATAAAACTCCTTTATTGAAGAGATAATTTTTAGAAATGCTTGCGTTCATTTGTGACATTTATTATTATCCATTTGTAATCAAGTTTCAAGGCATGAATATAATATTAGCAGGAGGATAAAGTATATATGAAGGACTTATATTTTACACGGCACGGACAAACCGTCTGGAATGTGGAAAATAAAATTTGTGGTGCAACGGATATTGCTCTTACGGAAAATGGACATAAGCAGGCTGAAGAGTTAGGAATGAATATTATGAAAGAATTAAAGTCTGGCAGGATATATATAGATGAAATTCTTTCATCTCCACTTCAAAGAGCGTTTGATACAGCTAAACATATTTCAGATGCTACTGGACTTGAACTTAGTGTTGATATGAGACTTACTGAACAAAATTTTGGAAAATATGAATCAACACCACGTAATGGAGCAGAGTTTCATGAAGCAAAGAAGGAATTTATCAGTCATTATGGAACGGGAGAATCAATGCTGGGCATGGCTCAGAGAATTTATAATCTACTTGATGATATAAAAAGGGACGATAAAATTTATTTGCTTGTTGCACATAATGGAATTGCGCGTTTTGTACAGTCTTATTTTGAAGATATGACAAATGAAGAATTTTCTGCATTTGGAATAAAAAATTGTGAATTAAGACATTATAAAATATAGCTATTCAGGTGTAAATTTGAATTAAGTTTCTGATATTACCATATGAAAATTTTTTTAACAGGAAGTCTTTTTGATAGTTCGGTCATGAGAAATGATTCCATTTCTGAACGGATATGAGCAGGGTATGAGGCATATCCATTTAATGTTTCAAAGGGAAATTGAACTATCTGATTTGATGGTTCACATTTTCTCATTTCGCTTAGATATTCTTTGGACACGCGAAAACTTCCGATACTCACATCATTAAGTGATTCCCATGATATTTTAGAATCAAGGATTTCTAGCATGGATAAGTATTTGTCTCTCCAGCCATATGTATAAATCATAGGATCAAAACACAGCCGCACAGGAACATTGCATTTAAAAGCATAATTTATAGCATCTATTCTTGAATAAAGGTTTGCTGTTTTCTTTTCAAAAGCTGAACATATATTTTGTGGACTGATTGTGAATGCAAAAACTGTGGCTGAGCTGCCAGATGACTGATTAAGAAGTTTTTTGAAATGGGGTGAAATACCACATTTTGTCCGAATTTCAATTGAGACATCATGATTGGAAGCTGCAAAGTTCTGCCACATTTCATCAAGGGGCAGAATGCCATTTGCTGCAATTAAGTCGGTGTCATATGAAACAGAAATGTAAAGTGGATTTTTGATTTTTTTCATTTCCATGACAGCATTGAATGTATCTTCAATGTTGACAAATATTACAATATTTCGACTTTGATACATTCCTTTTAAAAAGCAGTAACTGCAGTCAAATAGGCAGTTCATTATATTGGAAGAATAAAAAAAATATGGGTTCCCAAAACTTTGGCAGACGGGAGCTCCCGGATAAAGAAAACCGGAAGTTTTTCTGGCAAGGATTATGTTTTGTGATAAACCTTGTGTGTGCTTATTTTGATTTTTTCTGTTAAATAAATCTTTATAATTATTTATTAAAATAATTTTTGAACCTGAAAATTCAGATAGAATATGAGTTGTGTTAGGGTGTTCGTATACGCTTTTTTCTACATATATATGTGAAAATGAGTTATTAGAGTTTATCATAAAATGATTTTAAAACCTCCTTTCCTTCACGTCTTGTTTTGACCGGAAGACGGAAATCCTGATAATATGGAATAAAAAATTCATCAATTGAAATGTTTGCAGCTTTGAGATAAGTTATTATCTGTTCAATTTCATGAGACATTGTTTCTGATGCAATCATATCAGTGCAAATCTTATCGGAAGAAAAAGATATATTATTATTGATTGAACTGTTATCAATTAATGAAGATTGAACCTTTTTGCATTGTGTATTTTCAAGCGTCAACTCTGAAAGTGAAATGATAAGAGGAAGTATTTCAGAAAACATTTCAGAAATTGTATTAATCAGTTTCATTTTTGAAACGTTTTCACCATGATCTGAAATTTTCTTTAAGAAAATCATACGTTCAGGAGAAAAGAAATTCAGACATACCTGGAATATTGCAGCCGATTCCATGTCAGTAAGATTTTTTCTGATTGAATGAGAAACTGAGGAAACAGTTGTAATTGTCTGTTCTTCAAATGGAACAGAATAATATAAGTCCGGATAAAATTCTCTGCCGGTTGATTCTTCAGTTATTTTGGAAATAAGGTATGTTCCGGATAAAGAATCAGGTCCGCCCGCAACGCCACAATTGATTAAAATGTCGTTGGAATTTAAAACAACAGATGAAAAAAGTGCAGAAACAGCAGCTGCAGCATGAATTTCTCCTGTGCCGGTAATCAGGATAGAACAAGGTGTGTCTTTGCAATTATATGAATTTTTGACAGTATGCGGTTCGAAAAACTGTCCAAGCCGGAAAGAAAAATTTTTCTTCAGGTTGAAATGTTTTATAAAGGGTTCAGCTTCAATGTAAAGAGCGGTAATTATATAAATCATTATTTTGATTTCTTTCTTCAATAAATTCAAAAATCCCTCCGCATATGCGGAGGGACTTTTGGATTTTTGATTAAATTACTGAAAATTTGTGATAAGAGTTACAATTCTGGCGGCAAATAATA
The DNA here is from genome assembly GCA_937872845.1 of uncultured Lachnospiraceae bacterium. Taxonomy (GTDB): domain Bacteria; phylum Bacillota; class Clostridia; order Lachnospirales; family Lachnospiraceae; genus Eubacterium_Q. Next base: position 5,463 of record CALMUC010000164.1, read on the forward strand.
CAAATACAACCCACATAACAGGGCTGACATCTTTGGCTTTGCCTTCGAAAGCTTTAACAATAACCCATGTAATGATACCGAACATAATACCTGTAGCGATTGAATATGAAAGAGGCATCATAATCATAGCCATATAAGCACCGGCTGTGTCTGCTATGTCTCCGTCAAAATCAATTTTCTTTGCAGATGAAACCATGAGCATTCCTACATACAGAAGAGCCGGAGCGGTTGCAAATGAAGGAATTGCCAGGAAAATAGGACTAAGTACAAGGGAAAGAAGGAAAAGAACTGCAGTTGTAAATGCAGTTAATCCTGTTCTTCCGCCTGCTGCAACACCAGCAGAGGACTCAACGAAAGAGGTTATTGTTGAAGTACCAAGACATGCACCTGCAACAGTACCGATTGCATCTGACATAAGGACACGTCCTGCACGAGGAAGCTTTCCATCTTCAGTAAGCAGACCGGCTTTATCAGCTACACCTACAACTGTACCTACTGTATCAAAAAGGTCTACATATAAGAATGAGAATGTGATTGCTATAAACTGAATTATATGTTGTCCAACCCAGACAAAATTAAATTTAAATGCGGTTTTTGAAAGACCACTGAGTTCAATGCCATTTGAAAAATCAGGAATCATACTATAAATTCCATTTTCAGGGTCGACTTTGTACCAGCCGATAGTTTCGGCGATAATACCAAGTCCCCATGTGATGAGTATTCCCCACAATACAGCTCCCTTTACATTATAATGAGAGAGAATAACTATAATAAGGAAACCGATGAGTGCAAGTGCAACCTGGGGGGTTCCGAAGTCTCCAAGACCAACTTTTGTTGACTTATTTGCAATTATAATATTGGCATTTTGAAGTCCGATAAATGCTACAAATAAACCGATACCTGCAGAAATTCCGTTTTTAAGATTGTTAGGAATACCATTGAGAATCTGTTCTCTGGCTTTAAATGCAGAGATGATTATAAAAATTATACCTTCAACAAATACAGCTGTGAGAGCAATGGTAAAAGCATTTGGAACATCTTTTAATTCACCGAGGCAGACTGTATATGCAAAATAAGCATTTAGGCCAAGACCGGCGGAAAGTGCAACAGGATAGTTGGCGAGAAAAGCCATTATAAATGTGGCAATTGCTGATGCAAGAGCGGTTGCTACAAAAACACCGCCTCGATCCATTACGGATCCGAGAATATTTGGATTGACAGCAAGAATATATGCCATTGTAAGGAATGTAGTTAAACCTGCTAATATTTCAGTTTTAACAGTTGTATCATGTTCCTTTAGTTTGAAAATCTTTTCTAACATAAAAACTTCCTCCTTAAATTGATTATGCCATTAAAAGGTAAATAAAAACCCACCGCAATATTATATATGTTTCGGTGGGTTTTTTAAACGATAAATTACAGCATTTATATAATAATTATCCGGAAAATAAAAGTAAAAACTATCAGCTCCCAGGCACCAGTAAGATTAATCCTTTTGACACTGAAAGAATGCCAGATTATAATAATCAGCGGAAAAGGAAAACAGCTTAAAATATAGGGAAATATATTCCCTGTCGGAAAGATGAATACAGATGAAACAAAATTATAAATTCACAATAAGATATGATGGAACAAAGTATCAGGGATGGGAGCATCAGCCTGGCAGAGATACAATTCAGGGAAAAATAGAATCTGTTTTAACCAGAATGATAGAAACTGAACATGGTGATGATTATTTTAAAAATGTAAAAAGAGGTATTGATGATACGCTTATAAATCTGATTGCTGCAGGACGTACTGATGCTGGTGTACATGCAAAGGCAATGATTGCAAATGCAATTATTGATACAGAGTATTCGGATGAAAAAATCTGCAGTTATATGAATCACTATCTTCCTGAAGATATAAGTATAGATGGAGTAAAAAAATGTGCAGATCACTTTCATTCAAGATACAACGCAAAAGGTAAAACATATATTTATACATGCTGGTGCGGCGACATAAAACCTGTATTTAATCGTAAGTATGTTACAGTTATTGACAGAATGCCTGATATAAAAAAAATGAAAGAAGCTGCGCAAGATCTGACTGGGATGCATGATTACAAAAGTTTTTGTGGTAATTCGCATTTTAAAAAATCGTCAGTTCGTGTGGTTGATAAAATTGAGATTACAAAAGAAGGTCCGGTTATAAGATTCATTTATCATGGAAATGGATTTCTTCAGAATATGGTTAGAATTATGACAGGTACACTTCTTGAAGTCGGATATGGAAAAAAAGCACCATGTGATATAAAGGAAATTATTGATGTCAGATCAAGAACTGCCGCCGGATTTACAGCACCGCCGGAAGGACTTTGCCTTGACAGTATCGACTATGATTAAAGAAGTATTTTTCCTGAAAGTGTAATAAAGAAAAGCGCATAGAGTGAAAAGATATTTTCTCTTTTCAGAATTTCTATATTATGTTAGAATCTCACTTTAGGTGTATACGTTTTCAAATAAGGAGATTAACCATGCAGGAATGGTGGCATGAAGTCGTGAAAGACTTCTATAAATGTTTTATACGTGACGACAGATATAAAATGCTGCTCGGTGGAATAGGTGTGACTCTGGAAGTATCTCTGGTGGCAGTTATAATAGGACTGTTAATAGGACTTCTGATTGCTTTATGCAATCTTTCAAAGAAAAAACCACTCAATGTAATTGGAAAAATTTATACAGATATTATTCGAGGTACTCCATCGGTTACACAGCTTATGATTATTTATTTTGTGATATTTGCGACAGTTATGTGGCCCAAATGGCTTATTGCAGCTATAGCTTTTGGAATTAATTCAGGGGCATATGTTTCAGAGATAATTCGTGCCGGAATTTTATCTGTAGATTCAGGACAGACAGAAGCCGGTCGCTCACTTGGGCTTTCGGGAAGCCAGACAATGAAAAGTATTGTCATTCCGCAGGCTGTAAAGAATATTTTCCCTGCACTCTGCAATGAGTTTATAACACTTATTAAGGAAACTGCTATTGTAGGATATGTCGGGCTTGTTGATATACAAAAGGCGGGAGACTTTATAAAGTCTGCAACATATACGGCATTTATGCCATTGATAGGAACAGCTGTTATCTATTTCATAATGATAAAAATCATGACACTGCTGCTTGGCGCATATGAAAATCATCTGAGAAAGTCTGAACAGAGGTAGTAAAATGAAAAATGAAATTAAAGACGGAGCAGAAAAAACGAATACTGTTATTCAGGTGAAAAATCTCCATAAAAGTTTTGAAGATAAGGAAGTTCTTAATGGAATTACAGAACATGTTGATAAAGGCGAAGTGGTTGTTGTTATCGGACCTTCAGGTTCGGGTAAAAGTACATTTTTACGCTGTCTGAATTTACTTGAAAATCCGAATTCAGGAGATGTAATTATTGATGGTGTTAAAATAAATAAAAAAGGTGTTGATGTAAATGCGGTTCGGCAGAAAATGGGGATGGTATTTCAGCAATTTAATCTTTTTCCACATTTGACAATTTTACAGAATATTACATTGGCACCGGTTAAATTGAAAAAACTTTCGGAAGAAGAAGCAGAAAAAAAGGCAATAGCTCTTCTGAATAAGGTAGGACTTGCTGATAGGGCAAATGACTATCCTTCTCAGCTTTCCGGCGGACAGAAACAAAGAGTTGCAATTGTAAGAGCTCTTGAAATGGATCCGGAAATCATGCTTTTTGATGAACCGACATCTGCACTCGATCCTGAGATGGTAGGAGAAGTTCTTGATGTCATGAAAGAACTTGCAGAAGCAGGAATGACTATGGTAGTCGTAACACACGAAATGGGATTTGCAAGAGAAGTCGGTACACGGCTTCTGTTTATTGACGGAGGTGTTGTGGCTGAAAGCGGTAAACCGAAGGAAGTATTTGCAAATCCTCAGAATGAAAGAACAAAGCAGTTTTTGAGTAAGGTTCTTTAAATCAGTAAAGTTATAAAATTGTTATGATTTTGTCATGACTTTAATGATCCGGTGACGCATAATTATGACTTTAGTCATGTGAGACGTTGCAATTGAATCTGAAATGTCTGTTTTAATAATATTATTTTTCAATTAAGGAAGGAAAGAAAATGAAAAAGAACATTAAAAAGTTACTTGTAATGACGTTAATTGCAGCTGTAAGTATGTCATCTCTTACAGGATGTGGTAAAGGAAAAAGTACAGCATCAGATGGCAAAACACTGACAGTAGGTACGAACGCAGAGTTTCCGCCATTTGAATATGTCTCATCAGATAATGGGGTTATTGATGAGTATTCAGGAATAGATATGGAAATCATCAAAAAAATTGCAGAAGATAATGGAATGACTGCAAAGGTAAACAATATGGAATTTGATTCACTTACAGTTGCATTAAAAAATGGACAGGTTGATGCTGTTATTGCCGGCATGACAATTACAGATGAAAGAAAAGAAGAAGTTGATTTTTCAAATCCATATTATGAAGCTAAACAGGTTATGATTGTAAAAAATGATTCGGATATAAAAAAAGCGTCAGATATGAAAGATAAGTCAATTGCTGTTGTTCTTGGCTATACGGGAGAAACTGCTGTTAAGGACCTTGGATATAAGTATGAGGCGTTCAAAAAAGGTACAGAGGCAGTTCAGGAACTTGTAAATGGTAAATGTGATGTTGTCGTAATTGATTCTGCAACAGCAAATCAATACATAAAAGATAATGAAGGACTTAAAATTGTTGAAGATGATAAAACATTTCCTGCAGAGGAATATGGAATTGCTGTGAAGAAAGGAAATACAGAGCTTCTTGATAAAATAAATTCATCTATCAAGAAAATGCAGGATGATGGTGAAATTGACAAGATTTCAGCTGAAAATGCAGATATGAACAGCAGCTCAACATCAACAGACTCTGAATAAACTTATATTTTGAACATACATGAAGTTAAGAATTATTGCATTTGTAATTAAAATCATATAAAATATACTTAAATAAAGATGGCTCTTTCTATAAGGAAGAGCCATCTTTTTCATTAATAGATAAATTTACGGATTTTTATATTTTGCGAAAAAATGGGAGGTTAAAATGGATAAAAGAAGATATGCAGTAATAACCGGAGCAAGTTCAGGAATTGGACTTGAGTTTGCAAAAGTTTTTGCCAGACTTGGCTTTTCACTTGTGCTGATAGCAAGAAGAAAGGATAGACTTGAAAAAATCGCAAGGAAAATACATGAATGTTATTGCGTCGGTGTTGAAATACTGCCGGCAGATCTTTCAAAACCAGAAGAGTGCATTCGCGTGTTTAAAGAAATAAAAAATAAAAGAATTGAAGTTTTTATTAATAATGCAGGGTTTGGAACAGCAGGCGCATTTGATAAAACATCATTTCGTACAGAACTCTCAATGATTGATGTTAATATTAAAGCAGTCCATATTATGACCAAATTCATGGTTAAATATTTTGAAGCTCATAATATCGATGGATATATTTTAAATACAGCTTCTTCAGCAGGCCTGCTTCCGGCTGGACCGTATATGGCAACTTATTATGCTACCAAGGCTTATGTTACCAGTCTGACTCAGGCAGTTGCGGAAGAACTTAGAAGGAAAAAGAGTGGTATTTATGTAGGCTGCCTTTGCCCGGGACCTGTGGATACAGAGTTTAATAAGGTTGCAAATGTTGAATTTGCATTGGATGGAATCAGTCCTGGAGATTGTGCAAACGAGGCAGTAAGGCAGATGTTTCTAAGGAAAATTGTAATTATTCCGGAAAAATATATCCGTTTTGTGACTTTATTCGGTCGTTTTGTGCCAAGAAATTTTGTTGTACGTATGACTGCACATCAGCAGAAGAAAAAAATCGGATAAAACATACAATAAATTTCATGTAATCAATGGATGAAACTGCTGGATTTTTCACTAACATATTATTGTAATTAATATGTCAGGTATGTTAAATAGAAATATAAAAATTTATGACTGTTTACAATTTGAAGACTCAGCGTTATAATTCATCTTATAAAAATCTGTATAATATAAATCGTAGATGAGAAAAGTAATAAAATGATTACTTCGACAGAGAAATGTGTCATAGGCTGAGAACACATGCGAAGAACTTTTATGAATAACTGCCTCGGAGAGATCTGCAAACAGATCCGGTGATACCGTTATAATCAAAAAGTGCCTGTATATATTTCAGTGGATCCTTATAAACTTTAAGTTTAGATGAATATGAAGAAATTTACAGGAATCAGGGTGGAACCGCGTGCAAACGTCCCTCATATCTGTGATGTGAGGGATTTTTTTGTGCATAAAATATTTAATATAGGAGATTGGAAAATACTATGAATGATGAAGAAAAAGAGTTTTATTTAAGCGTTTACAGGCATTCACTTGCACATATTCTTGCAAAAGCGGTAGTTGAGATGTTTGGCAAGGAAAATGTGCAGTATGCTATAGGCCCTCAGATAGATGATGGACTATATTATGATTTTATGCTGCCACGTACTCTTGTAAATGATGATTTTAAAGAAATTGAAAACAAGATGCATGAAATAATAAAGAGAAGAGAAGAATGGACAAGAAAAGAGGTATCTAAAGCTGAGGCGGCCAGGATTTTTGCGGGTCAGAAGTATAAGACTGAACTTATAGAAAATCTTGATGATAATGAGACAATTACTGTTTATTATACAGGAGATGATTATATTGACCTTTGCCGCGGACCTCATGTGTCAAATTCACAGGAACTTATGAATGCTGCATTTCAGATAAAATCTGTATCAGGTTCTTATTGGAGAGGCGATGAACATAATGACCAGCTTCAGAGAATTTATGTATATGCATTTCCTTCTAAGGAAGAACTTAAAACACATCTGCAGCTTGTAAAAGAAGCAAAGGAAAGAGATCACAAGAAACTTGGAAAAGAACTTGAACTTTTCATGTTTGATGAGACAGCACCAGGAATGCCATATTGGCTTCCGAGAGGTTTTAAGTTATATAATGCACTTCTTGATTTCTGGAGAAATATACATGAAGAACATGGATATCAGGAGATTTTATCTCCGGTAATCAACCATAGAAAAATGTGGGAAACATCAGGACATTGGGGACATTATAAAGAAAATATGTTTTTGGTGACTACAGCTGAAACAGATGAAAAAACGGGTGAAATGAAAACTGTCAATGATGACAGTGTTGAATATGCTATTAAACCAATGAATTGTCCAAATGCAATAAATGTTTATAAGAATGCAAAACATAGTTATAAGGAACTTCCATTAAGATATAGTGAGACACAGGTAATTCACAGACGTGAGAAATCTGGCGAATTAAATGGACTTTTCAGAGTACAGATGTTTCATCAGGATGATGATCATACGTTTCTTACAGAAGATATGATTGAAGATGAAATTGGCGATATTATGGATATTGCAAAAGAAATTTATGAAACTTTTGGACTTACTTATAAGGCTGAATTATCGACGAGACCTGCTGATTTTATGGGTGATCCGGCACTGTGGGATCAGGCAGAAGCATCACTTAAGAGGATTTTGGACAAGAAATATGGTGAAGGAAATTATGAACTGAATGAAGGAGACGGAGCATTTTACGGACCCAAGATAGATCTTAAAATGAGGGACTGCCTTGGACGTGAATGGCAGATGGGCACGATTCAGCTTGATTTCCAGCTTCCTCTTAATTTTGACCTTAAATATGTTGCTGCGGATGGTTCTGAAAAGAGACCTGTAATGATACATAGAGCGATTTTTGGTTCGATGGAGCGCTTTATAGGAATTCTTATTGAAAATTTCAAAGGCTCATTTCCATTTTGGCTTGCGCCATATCAGGTTGGAATTGTTCCGATTCGTGAGCAGCATAATGAATATGCAAAAAAAGTATACAGAGAACTTCATGCAGCAGGAGTACGGGTTGAGGCAGATTATTCAGATGCTAATATGAAGAATAAAATCAAAAAATTTAAGAATTATAAAAATCCTTATGTTTTAATTATAGGAGATCAGGAAGCTGAAGATGGTACGGTTTCCATAAACATACGCGGTAATAAACAATTACAGGGAATAAAACTTGATACATTTGTAAAAATGTGTCAGAAGATGAACAGTGAACATACTCTTGAAGTTCTTGAATCAGCAGAGGGAATAGAATAATAAATTAAGAATTATAATTTCAAAAGCAGGACGGCACATGAAAAGCTGTTCTGCTTTTTCTTGATTTTCAGATGGATTTAACATAAGATATTAAAGATGTGTAAAAATGAAATTATTACAGATAAACTGAAACTGGTTGAGGCTGTATGAAATCATTTGAAATATAAATAAAAATCAGAATAAACAGCAGTGATATTTGGAAAATATTTAACTGAATTATTTGATTAAAATATCAAAGGATAGCTGGTAATAAATATGTTGGATGAAATCAAAGTAAAATTAATGACAAAGATTGCAATATTTGAAAAGAGAGAAGAAGATCACAATTTGCGGCTCAGCCATTTTTATCGGGAAGATTATATAAAATATGGATGCCTGCGAACACTTGTGACAACTACAATATCATATTGGTTTTTGATTGCGGTTTATATTCTTCTTCGTTTTGAAAAAATATTGGGTGAATTGAATAACAAGGATTATTTCAGACTGATAGTGACACTTATGGCTGGTTGGATAGTTACAATGATTGTGTTTTTTTTGTATGCATTCATTGTATATTCTGTAAGATATGAAAAAGGGCGTAAAAAGATTGTTTCTTATAATAAAAATCTGAAAAAACTCATGAAACTTTATGAAATCAGAAACAGAGAGGCACACAGTAATTCAAATGATGATATTCATAAAGCTCCAATAATCTATCATAATATCGGCGGAGATGAATCACAGGAAAATGTTCCGTACGATGAGGAGGATAAATAACTGATGAGTGGATTAATAAATATAAAAAATAGTATTCGCAATTTCTGCAGAAAAAATGATGAGTATGTGATGCCTTTGTTGAAATTGATCTGGACATTAACTGTATTTGTCACGATCAGAATTTTATTTGGATACTCAGGACTGATGGACAAACCGGTTGTTATAGTTCTTATGGCAATACTTACTGCAGTACTTCCGGATGGATTTTTATTTTTCATGGTTGGAGTAGTGATTGCAGTACATTCATTTTCGGTATCACTGGAATCGGGAGCTGTATTTATAGTTCTTTTTATTCTGATTTATTGTTTTTATGTTAGATTTTTTCCGAAATATGCATATGCAGTAATGCTTCTTCTTGTCTGTTATTTATTTCATCTGGAATATGCAGCTCCAATAATAATTGGTCTTGTGGCAGGAATCGGCGGGGTTGTTCCGGCAGCATGCGGAGTAGTTCTTTATTATTTTGCGGACGCACTTCGTACTGTAAATTCTCTTGCAACATCTTCTGCTGAAGCAGATCAGCTTAAGGCAATTGAAACGCTTGCAAATACATTTTTAAATAATAAAGAAATGTATTCAGCAATAGTTACGGCAGCAATTACTGTACTTGTAATAGGAATTATAAAGAAACTTTCATTTGATTATTCTGTATATGCTGCAATAGGAGTTGGAGCTCTTGCTAATATTTTAGCAGCTATTTTATCGGGATTTATATTCAGTATAAATGTTAATCTGCCAGCTATAGCAGTAGGATCTCTTATTGGAGTTGCAGCAGCACTTCTGGTCAGACTTGGAATGGGAGTACTCGATTATAAGCATACGGAGCATGTAGAATATGAAGATGATGATTATTATTACTATGTGAAAGCTATTCCTAAAGATAATTGTGAAAATATAGACTGAAGATAACAGAAAAGGAAAAAAGAATGGATGGGTTTTGGGTTACCTTCCGTTCCTATTTTGACGGATTTTATTTTCCGCATATCACATGGACGGATGTTATTGATATTTTAATAATTGCATATCTTATATTTCATATTTTAGTATGGATAAAGGGAAGCCGGGCATTTACATTGCTTCGTGGCATTATTTTTGTGTTCATTTTTCTGGGAGTAGCATATATTTTCAGATTAAATACAATTCTCTGGATAGCACAAAATCTTCTTTCGGCATTTCTTCTTGCAATTATCATTTTATTTCAGCCGGAGCTTAGACAGGCACTTGATGAGCTTGGAAGAAAAAAAATTCTCAAGGTTATTCTTGATGGCAGTAAAAATCAGGAAAACATAAATTTAAGTGATAAAACTGTTTATGAGTTAGTAAGGACTGCAATTGAACTTTCTAAGGCGAAGACTGGAGCGCTTGTTGTTATAGAACATGATACACCTCTTGGTGAATATGAAAAAACCGGAATTGCGATAGATGCAGTTGTAACAGAGCAGCTTTTGGTTAATATATTTGAAAAGAATACGCCGCTTCATGACGGAGCAGTAGTGATAAGGAATAATAGAGTTGTAGCTGCTACATGTTATCTGCCTTTGACGCAGAGACACGATGTGAATAAAGAACTTGGGACAAGACATCGTGCAGGACTTGGTGTCAGTGAAGTGACAGACAGCATGACACTTATTGTTTCAGAAGAGACCGGAGGTATATCTGTTGCATATAAAGGTTCTCTTTATCGTGATCTTGATGAGGATGGACTGAGAAGACAACTGTTAAAGATTCAGGATCCAAATGAAAAAGTAAAAAGGTCAGGTCATAAAAAGGAGGGACATAAAGAATGAAGAAATTTAAATCCCGTCTTTTTAAAAATATAGAATATAGAATTTTGGCATTAGTTATTGCTTTTTTTACATGGCTTATTGTTACAAATATTGTTGATTATAAGGTGACTAAAACTTTTAACGGTATAACAGTTGAACAGCAGAATGGAGATGTGATTCTGCAAAATGGAAAAGTATATGATGTTACGGCAGGGGAGGAAACTTCTATTGTTGTAAAAGGACCAAGATCAATTGTTGATGAACTTTCTGTAAATGATTTTACAGCCTCGGCCGATCTTTCACAGCTTTCAATTACAAATTCTGCAGAAATAAATGTTATTTGCAACAGATCTAATATAGCGGACAAAATTTCAATAACAACTCTTGTTAAACAAATGACACTCAGTATAGAGGATAAGGCTGAGGCATCACTTCCGGTAAAGGTATATAAAACAGGAGCTGTCGCAAAAGGATATGCAGTAGGAAATATATCTACAACACCTAACATAGTGACAGTAACAGGACCTGAATCTGTACTCAAAACAATAACAGAAGTTAGAGCTGCAGTGAGCGTTGACGGACTATCAGCCACAGGTGTTCAGACGGCAACACTTGGATGCGTTGATGCATATGGACGCGCAGTTGATAAAGTAAATGTGACTTTATCTTCAAAAGAAATTAGTGTTACTGTTCCGATATATCCATTGAAGAACGTGCCAGTTATAGTATCAACCAAAGGAACCCCGGCAGAGGGATATGCAGTAAAGAATGTTGAATATAATCCTGAAACTGTAAAAATTGCAGGTAAGGATGATGTAATAAAAGATATAGCAAAAATAAATATTGATGATATAGATGTTACAGATGCGACATCAGATGTTGAAGTTAATGAACAGATTTCAAATTATCTTCCGGATGATACATATCTTGAAGACTCAAGTGCAGTTATTGCTGTAAATGTTATGATTGAAAAGCTTGTTGATCATGAAATAACATTTGAACCGGAGGATATTTATCTGTTTGGTGAAAATGATGATTATACATACACGCTCTCGCTGGATGACGGTGATACACTGAATTTAAACGGATTTGAAGATAGTGTGAAAAATATTAAGGCTGAAGACTTGAATCCCAGAATTGATATGAGTGGTCTTGAACCGGGAACATATGATAAGGTAATCGTTTTTACCAAAAATGATGATTATACAATTGATGGATATGTGACTGCAAAAATTGTAATTAAGAAAAAAACAAAAGAATCATCAACTGCAGCAACAACTGAAAGCGGAGCCGAAAAATAAAATGAATGTTGATAGTGATAATATTGAAAAATTGCAAAAAGCTGTAGAAGTGGCAGAAAATATTGTTTTTTTTGGAGGAGCAGGGGTATCTACAGAAAGTGGAATTCCCGATTTCAGAAGTCAGGATGGCCTTTACAAGCAAGAGTATGAGTATCCTC
>CALMUC010000165.1 GCA_937872845.1 uncultured Lachnospiraceae bacterium
TTCAGACGTGTGCTCTTCCGATCTGAAATCAGTTTTTGAACATGATAGGATATACTATCGTGAAAAATGCTTGGTGTGCAAAAGTGGAGGATGATATGAAGAAAAAATGGCTAAAAAAAGGAAGTGCAGTATTGCTTACGGCGGCAATGGTACTGTCATTATTCTCAGGAATGAAAGGAACACTTAGAACGGTACAGGCAGCAGGGAATGGTGCACCTGCATCTGGATATTGGACAGATGCGGCAGGATTGAAAGGATTTAGTCTTTCCAGTTCAAGCACAGAGATTGGTAAAATTAGATTTGGCTTAAATGGAAGTGATGCAAGACTTTGGGCAATCTGTGGAGCAGATGGAGATAACCTTGCTTTGCTTTCAACCAGTGAGTTTACAAGAGCTACATATGGTAGTACCAGCGAGTATTCAAATAGTGATTTTGTAAATAATCTAAAGGCAGATAGTAATGGATATTTAAGCACAACCTATTTCTCCACAGGAGAGAGGAGTAAGATGGCGGATGTCACTGTTTCGACTAATGAGCCTGATACAATAAATGGTGGTAATCAGTCTGTATCAGTGACAAGTAAGAAGTTGTATCTGCCAAATTCCTATGATCAAAACACTACAGGAACAACAATTTATGTTGGAAGTAGTAATGATATTGCTATAGATGTAACAAAGTTAAAAGATGAAAACGGATTTCAGACAAATTATTTCTGGCTGCGCTCGCCGTACCATGCTCGTAGTAACAATGCGCTCGTGGCTTATCCGAGCAACTTTGTGAGCGGCTACCTTGTCGGCGACGGTCGTGTTTCGGTAGTGCCCGCTTTGAATTTGAATCTGTCATCTGACATCTTTGCATCTGCTGCGGATGCAGCATCATCTTCATACAGTGGATATAAAGCAAACAGTGACATGACGGAGAATACTTATACACTGCGATATGCATATACAGATGGAACAGATAGTGCAGTAATCAATCCAAGCGGTACACAAGTTAAGGTAACAGGAGCTAGTGGTAAGTATCTTATGGTACAGAATAGTACTGGTGTGTATGCTTATGCAATTACTTCTACAGATCAGACAGTAAGTGCAAGTGATATTCAGATGGGAAGTCTAGAATCGGACAAATTAGAGAACTTTAATAACTGCAAGGTATGGATAGAATCAACAGATGCAGACAGAATTACAACAGCGAAGATGGCAACACAGGCTACAGTTACAACAATCAATTCCGTAGCAGTAACAGATATTACTGCGCCTGTAGCTGGCTCAGCATTTGATACTACAGCAGCTTGTGCAACAACAGGAGTAGCAACGACAGCACCTACAGTTACATGGAAGCAGGGGGATGTGTCAGCAACGGTTAATGCAGGTTATAATACCACATATACAGCAAGTGTTACTCTTGCAGCAGCAGAGAATTATGAATTTGCATCAGGTGTAACAGCAACAGTAAATGGACAGAATGCAACAAGTGTTACAAAGAATCAGGATGGTACAGTAACAGTAACATATACATTTCTAGCAACAGCTAAGGCAAAATTGACAGGAATCACTGCACCGACAGGTATAACAGTAGCAAATGGAACTGCCTATGCCGATATGGGACTTCCAACCAATGTTGCAATCATTACAGAAGGAAATACAGAAACAACAGCAGCAGTTGTATGGGATACAACTACACCAGCTAGTGGAAGTTATAACCCGGAAGTATTAACACAGCAGTCAGTAACTTTGAACGGCACTATTTCCTGTCCTTCTAATATAGATCAGAATGGGGTAACACTTACCACAACAATCACAGTAACAATCAGCGCGGCAGGAATCGTAGGTACACCTACATTTGCACCAGCGGCAGGTACTTATACTGAGAATCAGTCTGTTGCACTATCTTCATCTACAAATGGAGCGACCATCTATTACACAACGGATGGAACAACACCGACAACAGGTAGTAATGTATATAGCGGAGCGATTGCGGTAACAGGAACAGTGGGAGAGAGTATATCAACAACTATTAAGGCAATTGCTGTTAAGTCTGGTATGCAGACAAGCAGTGTGGCAAGTGCAACCTATGTAATAGAGATAGCAGCGCCAGCTCCAGGCACCTATGCTGTAACGGTAAACAACGGAACAGGTGATGGAAGTTATGCAGCGGGCGCAACTGTAACTATTACTGCAGATACGGCTCTAAGTGGACAGGAATTTGATACATGGACGGTGGTAAGCGGAAGTGTAACTCTTGCAAGTGCAACCAGCTCCACAACAACCTTTGAAATGCCAGCAAGTGCTGTAGAAGTAACTGCTACATATAAGAATAAAGCATCAGAACCAAATCCACCAGCACCAACTTATACAATTACGGCAGGAGCAGGTGGAACACACGGGTTAAGTACAGATGGAACTTTAACGATTACATGTGATGGTGCACTCAATAAATTAACTGGAATCTACGTGGATGACAAGCTTGTAGATGCATCAAATTATACATTGAAATCGGGAAGTACCATATTGACATTTAAAGCAGCATATCTGAATACATTAAGTGTTGGAACTCATAAAGTGAAATTTCAGTACAGCGATGGAAGTGCAGAAACAACATTTGTGATAAAGGAAGCGTCGACACAGGATACAACAAATTCATCCAAGAAGGATACAACACAGGATACAACACAGAATACAGCACAGAATACAACACAGGGAACAATTACTCCATCCGTGAAATCGAAATCTCCAAAAACGGGAGATTCAACTCCAATTGCGTGGGGTGTCATCATTACAATCATAAGCGGAGCTTGTATGGTCTGCCTTGGTAAAAAGAAATTGATAAGTCACAAAACACAAAGTTAAACATGTCATATCAGAGCACAGCCGGTACGTCGGCTGTGCTTTTTTATAAGCAGAAATGCCAATACTTATTCAGAATCTTATCTATGTGGTGCGAGGAAAGCAGGCGATGGTGGATAATGATTTGGCGGTATTGTATCAAGTGGAAACTATTAGATACAGTTTCTTATAAACATAATTTTATATGTTGAAAATCGGATTACGTTTCGTAAAAAATAAAATTTTTTTTCTGGATTAACAAAAAATATCAGATGCTCAGGACAATTCCTTCTTTTGTAAAATATTGCAGAGAGGGAATTGTTTTTTTTGATATTTTTTATATGGTAAAAAATAATACCGATAATAGACTTGTAAAAAATCAACGAGTATGACTGAATATGAAAAATATATGGAAAAAATCAATTGATATATAAAGATTATACAAAACTATTTGTGCAATATTTACAATAAAAAGAATGAAACTTTAGACACTTTGATGATTGAATTTGACCGATTATGAAAATATAATGATTGAGTAAGGTTGTTACGAGATCTGACATAACTTTGGAGAGCGTAGAATCAGTAATATGGCTTTAAATATGGAAGAATCGCTGACAGGACTTTGAAGACGAAAGAATAATTAACAGACCGGAACAAAGAGAGGGAGAAAAAATGGTTTATACAGTTACATTTAATCCATCATTGGATTATATAGTTGAGGTGGATGATTTCAAACTGGGACTTACTAACAGGACTTCTTCGGAACTCATGCTTCCCGGCGGGAAAGGTATAAATGTTTCAATTGTACTGAGTCATCTTGAAATACCAAATACGGCAGTATACTTTAGTGCGGGCTTTGTCGGAACAGAGATAACAAAACGCATAAAAGAAAGCGGCATAAGAGCTGATGAAATCAAAATTGCAAATGGATGTTCAAGAATTAATTTGAAACTGAAAACTATAGATGGAACGGAAATAAATGGTATTGGACCTGATATTTCAGAAAATGATATTGATAAGCTTTATAAGAAGCTTGGAAATATTCAGAATGGAGACATATTAGTACTGGCAGGAAGCATACCGCAAAGCATACCTGAAACAATATATAGTGATATTATGGAATGCCTTCAGAATAAAGGAATAAAAATTGTGGTTGATGCAACAAAAGATCTTCTTATGAATGTTCTTAAATATCATCCGTTTCTTGTGAAACCAAATAATCATGAACTTGGTGAAATATTCGGTGTTGAACTGAAAACCAGAGAAAGTGTTGTACCATATGCCAGAAAGCTCATCGAAAAAGGTGCTGAAAACGTTATTGTATCAATGGCTCAGGAAGGTGCAGTATTTATTGGCTCAGACGGTGAAGTCTATATGAAAGAAGCACCCAAAGGGAAACTTGTTAATGGGGTTGGAGCTGGAGATTCTATGGTTGCAGGTTTTATAGCCGGATATCTTGAAAATGGCAGTCTGCTTCATGCATTTAAGATGGGAATTTCAAGCGGCTCGGCAAGTGCATTTTCAGAAAATCTGGCTGAAAAGGAAGAGATAATGAAAGTTTACAGAGAAATCATATAGAGAAAACAAAAAATATATAGAGAAAATATATAGAGAATATTAAAAACATATATAAGGAGGAGAAATGTATGAGAATTACAGATTTACTTGATGTTAAAAGCATCAACCTTTCTGCAGCACCCAAAAGCAAGAAGGAAGCACTTGATATGGCAGTTGAACTTATGGCTGAATCAGGGAAAATTACTGATAAAGAAGCTTATAGCAAACTGGTATATGCAAGAGAAGAAGAAAGTACAACCGGAGTAGGGGAAGGAATAGCAATTCCTCATGGAAAAGGTACATGTGTGAAAACACCTGGACTTGCAGCTATGGTTATTAAAGATGGTGTGGAGTTTCAATCACTTGATGATGAACCTGTTAATATTCTGTTTCTTATTGCCGCACCGGATACGAAGGATAATGTACATCTGGATGTGCTCAGCAAACTTTCAATGATGCTTATGGATGAAGAATTTCGTGAAAGACTTATTTTAGCAAAAAATCCCAAAGAATTTTTGAAAATCATTGATGATGCAGATGAGGAAAGAAAAAGCGTTGATGAAAGTCTTGCTGATACCGAAAACAGCTCTGATGGAATAAAAATTGTAGCTGTAACATCGTGTCCTACAGGCATTGCTCATACATATATGGCAGCAGAAGGACTGGAAAAAGCGGCAAATAAAGCCGGTGTAAGGATAAAAATAGAAACGCGAGGTTCATCAGGAGCCAAAAATGTTCTTACTGATTCAGATATAGCTGCAGCGGATTGCGTAATAATTGCTGCAGATGCAAAGGTTCCTATGGATCGGTTTGCAGGTAAGAAAGTTTTACAGAGAAAAGTTGCCGATGGTATAAATAAGGCAGATGAACTTATTTCACTTGCGGTAAAGGCGGATGCCCCAGTTTATGAAGCGTCTGGTAAAGAAACAAAAGAAGCGAAAACTTCCGGTGGAGCAGCCCATAACGTATATACGTATCTTATGAGTGGCGTATCGCATATGCTCCCATTTGTCATCGGCGGAGGTATATTAATAGCCCTTGCATTTCTTATTGATACAATAATGGGATATGGTGGAACCGGAAGCGGAAATTTCGGAAGTATAACGCCGCTTGCAGCAATATTTAAATATATCGGCGGGCTTGCGATGGGACTTATGGTTCCTGTTCTTGCAGGTTATATAGCATATGCAATTGCAGATCGCCCTGGACTTGCGGTCGGCTTTGTAGGCGGTCTGCTTGCTTCTTCAGGAAATGCGGCAATCACAAACTATGTATTTAAAGATGGCGCAAATATAGTTTTGAGCGAAGGAGCTGCAGGAACATCTCTTGGACAGTTTTCAAAGTTCCTTGCTAAATTTGCATTTCAGCAAAATGGCGGTGGAAATACAGTATCAGGATTCCTTGGCGGTATTGCAGCTGGATTTCTGGCAGGCGGAATAGTTCTCCTTCTGCAGAAAATATTTGAAAAACTTCCGGAAACATTAAATGGTCTTAAACCTACACTGATTTTCCCGCTTCTTGGAATCTTCATTGAAGGCGTACTTATGATATTTATCCTGAACCCTATAATAGGACTTATTAATACTGGACTTTCAGATATGCTCACATCTCTGTCAGAAGCAAATATGTTGTGGCTTCTGGGAATGATACTTGGAGCAATGATGGCAATTGATATGGGCGGCCCGATAAATAAGGCGGCATATGTATTCGGAACAGGCATGCTTGCAACAGCAGCAAATCTTGTTTCAAATGGAGCATCCACATCAGATCCTGCGGTGGTTGCATGTTATGTATCTATGGCAGCAGTTATGGTCGGAGGTATGTGTCCTCCTGTGGGAATAGCACTCGCCTGCTGGATCTTCCCTAAAAAGTTTACAAATGCAGAAAGAAACTCAGCAGTATCAAATCTCATAATGGGATGTTCATTTATAACAGAAGGAGCAATACCATTTGCAGCAGCAGATCCTATTCACGTAATACCTTGTACATTTGTCGGTTCAGCAATTGCAGGTCTTCTTGCCGCTGTATTTAAGTGCACACTCATGGCACCTCACGGAGGAGTTTTTGTAATCGCAACAATAGGACATCCGGGATTATATTTCCTGGCATGGCTGATTGGCTCTGCAGTAACATGTCTTATGCTTGGAATAATCAGAAGAAAGGCCGAGGAAGCCTGATGACTGATGTGTCTGATATTATTCAGATGTTTTACATACTTCAAAAATCCGCATGTTACGCATTTTAAAAGATCTCGTATATTATGCAGTATATTAAAGAAAGAAGGTATATAAATGACAAAATTTGATTATACAATAAAAGATATTCATGGTATTCATGCACGTCCTGCGACAGATCTTTTTAAACTTTCAAAACAGTATACAAGTGTTGTGAAAGTGAAAAAAGGTGAAAAGGAAGTTCAGTTCAAAGGGGTTATGGGAATTATGGCTCTTGGTGCAAAAGAAGGTGATACAGTTACATTTTCATTTGAAGGAAATGATGAAGAGGAAGAAAGCGCAGCTTTTGAAGAGTTTATGAAAGCAAATCTGTAAGAAAATGTATAGCTGCAGGCAGAGAAAAATCTGTAAGCAGATGCAGAACTATAAGTAAATGAATGGCTGCAGGTTGATGCACTCACCACGGACGGAA